>JBQGEO010000132.1:0-4532 GCA_052039655.1 Pararcticibacter sp. | reverse complement strand
GCTTTTAACTCTCAACTTTTAACTTTCGACTTTCAACTTAAAACTTTCGACTCCAAATCACGGTTTCTGCCCCGCCAGTAAATAAAGCACCGCCATTCTGATGGCCACACCGTTTTCTACCTGGTCGAGAATGATAGATTGTTTGCTGTCAGCGACATCACTTGTTATTTCCACACCCCTGTTGATAGGGCCGGGATGCATAATCGTGATTTCCTTATCGAGCGAGTTTAATATTTGTTTGTTGAGCCCGTAGAGCATAGAATATTCCCTTAGAGAAGGAAAGTATTTGATATCCTGGCGTTCGAGTTGTATACGAAGCATATTTGCCACATCGCACCATTGCAATGCCTTGATGAGGTCATATTCAACTTTAACTCCGAGTGTATGGATGTATTTAGGTATCAGGGTAGTGGGACCGCATACCATCACTTCCGCCCCGAGCTTATGAAGACAAAGAATGTTTGACAGCGCAACCCTCGAGTGGAGGATATCACCTATGATAGCTACTTTTTTACCGGCAACATCTCCATATTTTTCTCTGATGGAAAAGGCGTCGAGCAAAGCCTGGGTCGGGTGTTCCTGAGCCCCGTCGCCGGCCTTGACGAGTTGAGCCTTTACTTTTTTACTGAGAAAAACACCCGCGCCGGGGTAAGGGTGCCGCATCACCACCATATCGACCTTCATGGCCAGGATGTTATTGACCGTATCAATCAGTGTTTCCCCTTTACTCACGGACGAAGAAGATGCTGCGAAATTGACCACATCGGCAGAAAGTCTTTTCTCTGCAAGTTCAAATGACAATCTCGTTCGTGTAGAGTTCTCAAAAAATATATTTGCGATAGTAACGTCCCGTAAAGAAGGAACCTTTTTAATAGGCCTGTTAAGTACATCCTTAAAGGTATCAGCCGTTTCAAATATCAGCTGAATATCTTTCTCGTTTAGATCTTTAATCCCCAGTAAGTGTTTCGTACTTAGGTTATGACCTGGTTCTGCCATTTTCTTATTTGTTTATATAGTATCCGTTGTATTTTACGGATTATTTATTTTTCTGATAATAAAATCACCTTGTCTTCCTGATCGGTTTCCTTCCAGCTGACGATTACCTTCTGCGAATTGATAGAGTCTACCTGTATCCCGATGTAGTCGGGCTCTATCGGAAGGTGCCTGGAATACCGGCGATCCACCAGCACAAGCAGTTCCACCTTTTCCGGGCGTCCGAAGGCGAGCATTGCGTCCATCGCAGAGCGGATCGTGCGTCCTGTCCACAACACATCGTCCACCAGGATCACTTTCTTTCCTTCGATAATGAAATCGATCTTAGTTGAGTTAGGTACCAGGGGACCCTCACGCCGTCTGAAGTCATCTCTGAAAAAGGTAATATCAAGATTACCGTTTAATATTTTTGCGTCCGGCAGAATACTCTGTAATTCAGCAGCAATTCTATCGGCCAGACATATACCTCTTGGCTGAATACCAAGGATAACAGATTCTGAAAAGTCGTTATGATTTTCAATTAACTGATGACAAAGTCTTTTGATTGTAATCTGAAACTTTTGTCCGTCGAGCAGGGTTAAGTTTTGCATCAGTTTTGATTTGGGCAAAAATAAAAAAAATAATAATACACAAAGAAAAAAGCCCCGTCGTTTTTAACGACAGGGCTTATATTTATAAGAACATAACAGAATTACTCTGCATCCTCATCGGATTTCTTTGCATTGCGTGCCTTGTTTTCAGCACCTTCCATTTGTTCCTTCAATTGAGCAAGTACACCAAGGTCGCCCAGGGTAGATCTTTCAACTGAATCTTTTACTTTCTTCACAGCGCTGGAAGTGGCCTTCTGGTCATTCTTCTTCTGTGTTACTTCAGCAGAACGTGCTTCAGCTCTTGCATCTTCCCAGATACGTGAATGAGAAACAACAATACGCTTAGCGTCCTTGCTGAATTCGATGATCTTGAAGTCAGCAACTTCATCTACTTTCAGTGGCTTGCCATCTTCTTTGATAGAATGTTTAGCAGGAGAGAATCCTTCAACACCATAAGGAAGTGCAACTATAGCACCCTTGTCGCTCACCTTCAATACTGTACCTTCGTGGATAGAATCCAGTGTGAAGATAGTTTCGAAAGTATCCCATGGGTTTTCTTCCAGTTGCTTGTGGCCGAGGCTCAGCTTGCGGTTTTCTTCATCAAGTTCCAGGACAACTACATCCAGTTCTTCGCCTACCTTGGTAAACTCGTTAGGATGGTTGATCTTCTTAGACCATGAAAGATCAGAGATGTGGATCAATCCGTCGATACCTTCTTCAATTTCAACGAAAACGCCGAAGTTGGTCATGTTCTTAACAACAGCTTTGTGCTTGCTGCCAACAGGGTATCTCTGGGCAATGTTCTGCCAAGGATCAGGAGTAAGTTGTTTTACACCAAGGCTCATCTTACGCTCATCGCGGTCTAATGTAAGCACCTGGGCTTCGATCTCATCACCTACCTTCAGGAATTCCTGAGGATTACGCAGGTTTTGTGACCATGACATTTCTGATACGTGGATCAGTCCTTCAACACCTGGAGTGATTTCAAGGAATGCACCATAATCAGCTACAGTAACAATCTTACCTTTTACCTTAGAACCTACTTCGATTGTAGTATCAAGAGATTCCCAAGGATGAGGAGTAAGTTGTTTTAAGCCAAGGGCAATACGTTTTTTCTCATCATCGAAATCAAGAACAACCACGTTGATCTTCTGATCAAGTGACAATACTTCTTTCGGATGCTCGATACGGCCCCATGAAATATCAGTGATATGTAATAAGCCGTCAACACCGCCAAGGTCGATGAACACACCGAAGTCAGTGATGTTCTTAACAGTTCCTTCAAGAACCTGACCTTTTTCGAGTTTAGCAACAATCTCAGTTTTCTGGTTTTCAAGATCGTCCTCAATAAGGACTTTATGAGATACAACCACATTTTTGAACTCGTGATTGATCTTAACAACCTTAAATTCCATTGTTTTGCCAACGTACACATCGTAATCACGGATTGGCTTAATGTCAATCTGAGATCCGGGAAGGAAGGCTTCAACACCCATGATATCAACGATAAGACCACCTTTGGTGCGGCTCTTAACAAAACCGGTGATAATGGTGTCGTTTTCTAAAGCTTCATTGATAAGCTCCCATGACTTCTGAGTCTTAGCACGTTTACGTGAAAGGACTAATTGACCATTAACGTCTTCCTGTGATTCAACGAAAACATCAACCTGATCGCCTACTTTCAATTCCGGCGTATCACGGAATTCGGAAAGAGATACCATACCATCTGATTTGAATCCGATGTTGAGTACCACGTCCTTGTTGTTGATCGATACAACTGTACCGGTGATAATTTCACCTTTGCTGATCGAGTTAAATGTTCCGGCATACATTTGCTCAAGTTTGGCACGTTCTTCTGAACTGTAATTGCCAAATCCTTTTTCATCTGCATCCCAGTCAAAATCGCCTGAAGGCGCTAACAGAGTTTTAGACTTGATGTCTTCAATTGACAGTGAATCAGCTTCTGACTCAATGTTTTCCTTTTCTTTAACCGACTTGGTTTCTTCGCCATGGAGTTCAGCTGTTTTAGCTTGTAGCTCCTTTTCTGCTTCTTGTTTTTTGGCCATTAATTCATTTTTCTCCTTTTTCCTGATTTAAATCAGGACTGCAAAGGTAGAAAATAAAATTTTTATTCAGGATAATTTTTTATTATTATTTTATTGATTGATAGGCTGTTGGATCACCGGGAGCAGGAGTTCGTTTTTATATCTCCTGTTTTTTGCCCGAAATGGTCTCTTTAAGTATCTTTTTGCCTTTCCATATCCCTGCCCGCTTTTTTTGCATCCCCGGCATACTTCCTGCCAATCAGGGATTAAACGGCAGATTGAAAAAGAATGTCGAACCCTTGCCCGGACTGCTTTCTACCCAGATGTTGCCATTGTGTCTCCTGATGATTTCGGCACAGATATACAGCCCTACGCCAAACCCGGAAATATGAGCAGTATGGGGATTTTCTATACGGTAAAATCTGCTGAACAATCCCTGCATGTCCTGTTCATTAATACCCATTCCCTCATCGCGCACACTTACCAGGGCCGACTCATTATTGCAGCTGCATCTGATATATATATTACCGCCGTTTGGGGAATACTTAATCGCATTTCTCAGGAGATTATCAATGACCTGCCCAACCTTATACCGGTCGGCATTGATCTCAGTATCATCATTCTGCTCAATGATCAGTTTATGGTTGGGCGAAACCGGCAGGATCTCCGCTACTACTTCTTTTACCAGGTGGTTCAGAAGAAAAGTCTCCTGGTTTAATGTCAGGCGCCCGGATTCCATTCTTGCCACATCGAGGAAACCACTGATCAGCGACTGCATTTTCTTTATCTGTAATTCTACTTTTGCCAAGGCCATCTCCGCAAAATCATCGTCCGAATTTTTCGCTTTGGATACCAGCATTTGTACATAGGCTTTAATGGACGTCAAAGGTGTTTTCAGCTCATG
>JBQGEO010000131.1:0-6034 GCA_052039655.1 Pararcticibacter sp. | reverse complement strand
ATCTGAGAGATTTTCAGCTTTTCTTATCAGAACGGACCGTTGAGAGGAATGGCCGTTCGAGATTCCACCCGAAGCATTATAAATTGCAAACCCGTCGTCAATGCTTATTAAATGCATTGTATTACTGATCCTGCTGATATTCTCATAGTACTGAACCATTCTTCCATTCAGCATATTGAATGTCGTCGAATCCATAGATATCCTGCCCGAGTGTCCAAATGAGACGAGCGCGGTTTTCCCATGGTCTATAAACCAATATCTTCCCCCGCCGGCAGGAATGATCTTGTTTGAATACGCAAAGGATCCCAGAGGCTTATTTAGCTGGTTATATTTGAAAAAACGGTCACTGATATCATCGTATACATAGAAAGAAGAATCCGAGGAAAATACTATCCGATGCTCCAGCTCAAAAACGTTGATATTGTAGCTTCCGGGAAGACCGTTAGTACTTGCGTAGTATTTCATTGATACAACCCTTCTAAGGTCCTCGCTTAACTGGAGCTTGTAGATCCCCTTGTAAGCATGCCCTACCCATATATTCCCACGGCTGTCCTGTTCAACATACCGGGCCGGCTCTCCGAATCCACTCACCACATGTGAAAATATCCAGCGCCCGCTGCCATCCTTTTTATAAATCACAAGTCCTGTATATGAGCCCTGAATAAGCAAGTTAGGGTTAGAATTAAGCCGCTTTATTGTCCAGCCGCCGCTTATATGAGACACTTCGCTAAGTTTATCTCCGTTAACCAGAAAGGTACCGTTGTTATGGCCGCACAAAAGCTGTCCGTCAAGCAATGAAAGATTCCATACCTGCCCCTGGGAGTTAGGGACAAACCGGAAATCAAAATATTGGAAATCATCCGGGCTTGCAGCATCCAGGTTACTATAAAACAAGCCTTGGTTAGTTCCCAGATATATTCTTTTGTCATGAATAATACTTGAATACACTGTACCCAGATCACCTTTTTTGTCAAAATAAAAATAGAGAGGCGAATTTAGCTCTACACGATCAATTCCATTATCAAGACCAGCCCACAGGTTCTGCTCATCATCAGAGTAAAGTGACAGTACTGTATTGTTCTGAAGACCAGATGTCTTATTAATTCTCTGAACGATCCGGCCCCGTTCGTCTAAAATAACGATCCCGTTTAAAATTGTGCCGAAAGCAAAATAACGCCCCATGATAACTGTACCGGCATTCAGCTGATAAGCCTTAAGAAAGTTATTTGCCTGATTCGCCCAGGGTTGCACAGAAATCCCGTCATAAAGAAAAAGGCCGTTTTTGGCCGTACCTATCAGGAACTTGTCTTTTCCGAAAGGAAGCACCGACAATATTCCGCTGGTTCCAATTATTTCACTGCCTTTAATCAGTTCAAGCTTCCTTCCCCTCAGCTCATAGAGGCCCTTAAGCATCACCTCAGCAAAAACACGGTCCCGCGCTTTAAATGTAAAGAGGAGAAAGTTTGGTTGTTCAGCCTTTACTACCTCAATTTTCCCGTTTTCATATACTAATATGGAGGCGAAGGATTGAAAATATACTTTTGAGCCCAGAACATAGATCTTCCAAATCTCGTCCTTTAATGTGTGTTGCTTAGGAACAAGGTCTCTTAATGACTTATAGACAAATTTCCCCTGCGAATTAAAGCTCCAGTAGCCAAATTCACCGAAGCCACCTGCATATACCCTGCCCCTTCCGTCCGCCGCTACAGCCCGTACAATGAGGTGATTGGGCATAACATATTGCTGCCAGTAACGTCCGTCAAACACAAGAAGGCCTTCTCCATTCCCGAAATACATGACTCCATTACCCGGATCCTTTGTTACCGCCCAGTTCTGGTTTCCTGATTGATATACGTTCTTCGTATAGTTCTGAACGTATGGGACTCCAAAACTCTTTATATCAGCAGAAAAGCCAACATTAGCTAATGTGAGACATATAAGCAGTACGAGAAATTTCGATAAGCCTTTCAACATTCCTTCAATAAAACGGCATAGAGCCTATAAATGGGTGCGGCGGGGACTGGGGCTACCCTACCACTTTTTAAAAATAAAAAATACAGCGAGGACAATAAAAAAGAATCCTACGAAATGATTCCATGCAATCTTCTCAGTCTTAAAGAAGATGAAACTAAAAACAAGAAATACTGTGATGGAAATAGCTTCCTGCAAAACTTTCAGCTGCAGCAGATTAAATGGGCCACCATTCTCCTTAAAACCAATCTTGTTTGCCGGCACCTGAAAAGCATATTCAGCCAGAGCAATACCCCAGCTTATGAAGATAATGGCGGCCAGCCCCAGATTGCGGCTCCAATCCATCTCCTTGAATTTCAGATGCCCATACCATGCCAGCGTCATAAAGACATTCGAAGTACATAGCATGGCAATTGTAAAAAACGCTTTCATTAATTATACATATTAACTAAAGCGCAAAGATATGAAATCAGGCGTGCACAGGTCTCAAATCTTCAACAAACTCCGCTCTTCCTTTTTTATTCAGATTAACCTGCTGAGGGATCTTAACATAGTAGCCTGTTCCGTCGTACACGCGTTTACGGGGATGAGTTTTACATTCATCAGAACAGCAGCCCTCCATCTTAGTGCCGCATTCATCACACTGCGTAAAGTGCTCATTACATTCCGGATTGGCACAGTTGATCATCTTTGCTGTCGTCTTTCCGCAATTGCGGCAGGTAGAAATTACCACCGGATTCACCGAATTCACTTCAACAGATACGCGGTTGTCAAATACATAGCATTTACCTTCAAAGTCTTTGCCCCCCGCTTCTTTGCCGTACTTGATAATTCCTCCATGAAGCTGATACACATCTTTAAAGCCTTCGTGCAGCAGTAAAGCCGAAGCTTTCTCACATTTGATCCCTCCTGTACAATAAGTCAGGATCTTTTTATCCTTGTATTTTGCCAGCTCATTGATCTTCGCAGGAAAATCGCGGAAGTTGTCAATATCCAGGGTGACTGCATTTTTAAAACGGCCCAATTCATGTTCATAGTTTGAGCGGACGTCCAGGATGATAACATCCTCCTGATCTTTCATCTCCATAAACTCCTTCGGTTCCAAATGAATCCCGGTCTTCTTCTTAGGATCAATGATATTGGGATCACGAAGTCCCGAATGCACAATTTCGGGTTTATACCGGCAATGCATTTTGATGAAAGAGGGCTCGTCTACATCATCAATCTTAAACTCAGTAGCCGCAAAGCGCGGATCTGCAAGGACGGCATCCATATAGATCCTGCAAGATTCTGTCGTTCCGGAAACTGTGCCGTTCAGGCCTTCGCCGGCAACGATAATACGTCCTGTAAGTTCTAGAGATTTACAAAACTGGAGATGATCTGCGGCAAATTGCTCCGCATTTTCTATCGTAGTATAACAATAGTAAAGAAGTGTCTGATATCTTGTCATAATCATTGATACTGGTTCAAACAGCGTGAAATGAGGTGCAAAGATACAAAAAAGCTTTGGAATTAATGTTCCAACTACTATGTTAACAATAACTGTAAATCAATCATTTACTCGACAGACGTTGCTGCGTTTGTTCTGCGAGCTTTAAGGCGTTATAGGCATTTACCACGCCACCGGAAATACAGATATCCGAAAGCTTAACCTTTTTACTTTCTCCCTCTTCCCTTATCTTCACTTTCTGCTCAACCTTTGTGACGGATTTCATTATTACATCCTTCACCTGTACTGCAGTTAAAGAAGGATAATAAGACCGGACGAGGGCAGCAATACCAGCTACGACCGGAGAAGCCATACTCGTACCATCATTTTCTTTATACTTTGAACCAGGTATCGTTGATTTGATCTTTACGCCAGGGGCAAATACATCCACAGACCTTTTCCCGAAATTTGAGAATTCTGCAACAAGGTCATCATCATTTTTCCATCCTGAGGCCCCTACTTCAATCCAGTTCTGGGCCTGAGGCTTCGTAAATTTCAAAGTATCTCTTTCGATTTTTAAAGAAGCATTTGATCCCATGCCTGACATCCCTGGTCCCATCGGACGGGCACCTCTTGAAACCACCGACATACGCTGATTGCTTCCCCAGTAATTGGCATCCAGGGAATCAGCATAGATCCTCGTGGGGAAATTATTCTCCACATCTGTATTCTTTGCGTCGTTCCCCGCAGCATGTACCAACAGAACATCTTTAGAGGCGGCATACCTGACAGCACTGTCTACAAGGGGCTTATCCCACGAATAGCTCTTACCGAAGCTCATATTGATCACCTTCGCACCATTATCAACAGCATAACGTATGGCATTAGCAACGTCTTTGTCGCGCTCATCACCATCCGGAACCGCCCTAACTGCCATAATCTTTACATTTTCGGCTACTCCTTTTATGCCCTTATTGTTGTGCCGATCAGCAGCTATGATACCTGCGACATGCGTACCGTGATCAGCATCCGGCCCCTGAACATCCGAATTACCATAGAACCGTTCAGCTCCATTATTATAATGATCTCCAATTGAATCCCTGGGATCGAAATCCATATTCAGATTATAGTTGATCTGCCCGTAATAGGATTTATAGGCATCTTCAATATCCTCTCTAAACTTCTTGTAATCCGGATCTTTACGAAGCTCGGGTTTCACAATTTTGATAACCTTAGATTCTATTTCTCCCCGGGTTTTATAATTATCAAAATCCTGTAAGGTTGGAGTCTCCTTTCCGATTCTGGTCACGATTGTATCCAAGCTTTTACGCAAGATTGATACATTCTCAAATCCAACCCGGGCATTTTCCAGCTTACCCATATAGTCGGTAACCATTCTCTTGTAAAGATTAAACTCCTTCCTTTCTTCTCTGCTCAAAGGGGTTGTATTCAGCACGGCTGCATACTTGTCCTGATACTTTCTCAGCAATCTCACTACCTCCAAATTATCATAGCGGACACTATAAGTGGGTGAACCGAGAAAATTCCACCCGTGTACGTCATCTGCGTACCCGTTCTTATCATCATCAGTTTTATTACCAGGTGTTTCCTTAGGATTGGTCCACATTACACTTTTAAGATCCTCATGTTGCGTATCCACTCCACCATCAATAACTGCTACCACCACAGGCTTTCCCTTCTTCCCCTTCAACAGCTCATTATATGCTTTTTCTGTGCTAACGCCAAATACACCATCCTGTATTAAATCCAGGTTCTGCCAATTATCCTTAGGTTTATCTTTCGGCTGCGCACCCGCTATATAAGGTAGTAAGATTGTCAGTAATAGTAGTCTTTGTATAAATTTCATCTCTTTCAAAAATCTGATTCACAACAGTTAACTTATAACGAATAACTGTATCATTAATTTTGTGCTCAATATATAAATAATACTATTACCGGAAATGTTTATTTGTATACAATAAATAAAGGTTAGTCTCAATTTAGGTTTCAGCAATCAGCTTTCGGCAATCAGCTTTCAGCCGTTAGCTATTGGAAGTTGGCTGTTAGCAATTGGCGTTGGGCGGGCAGTAATGGACGTCGGGCAGTCAGCTTTCGGCAATCAGCTGTCAGCCGTTAGCCGTTGGAGGTTGGCTGCTAGCTATTGACTTTGGGCGGGCAGTAATGGACGTCGGGCGGGCAGTTTTCAGCAGCCAGTAAACGCCTGTCGGATATCAGTAATCAGTTCATTGAGGAGAAGGAAGGCGGTATCCGGGATATAATCACAGGAAAATCAGTCATACTTCAGGATATTAGCTATGGGTATCAGCCTTCTGCAATTTGACAAGGTAGGTTAAACAGGCTGATGGTATGCATGATAAAGCACTCCTCCAGGAGTTCCGCCTGATCCGCTTGACCCAATGCCTTTCCTCTTTGGTCTGGCGCCGCCGGCCAGCCCCGGGCCTTCGGCTCCCAACACAAAAAAAGCCCGTCAGCTTATCACTAACGGGCTCTTGTAAAGGTCGGCACCGACCTACTCTCCCACGTGTTACCGCAGTACCATCGGCTCTGGCGGGCTTAACTTCTCTGTTCGGAATGGGAAGAGGTGGACACCGCCGATATAGGCACCTGAAGATC
>JBQGEO010000130.1:0-4937 GCA_052039655.1 Pararcticibacter sp. | reverse complement strand
GCAGTAAACGGATATCAATACCTGAAGCAATTCCGTAGGGGTAGTCAAAAGATATCCCGCCACTAACTCCAATTCCAAGCAACCATCCATTGTTTTTATCCGACATGGAGGAAACTTGTCTTACCAGAGGCTTAGAGGATGACCTGAAAGCAAGTCCACCCTGCCAGCCGATCCAGGCACGGTTGTGGCGGGGGTTCCAGTCTGAAGGTTTGTCGTAATACTTCCCATCCGATTCTTCGAAAGATGGCGCATGTCCTAAATTTTTATATCCCGGAATAGCGAATGACTGACTGTGAAGGTAATAGTTCAATACAGGACCTCCAAACAATTCAACACCGCTGCCTAACTTCAGATTCAGGGAAGTTTCAAACCTCCCCCATAAGTCATCCCATGCCCCGCTTCCGTTCGCAAGCATAAAATCTGCCTCCGTTAGCAATGAAACTTTCCTTTCAGGAAAGAACTCCCTGCCGAATCCCATTCCAAAAGCATATAGTTTCTCCGAAGGGTTAATATTCATACCGGCCTTTATCACGCTGTAAAACGCAGAAGTCCCACTTTGAAAAGCCAGGTTTGTGTTCATCGCGTCATTCGCGGAAACAGAGATCCTGTAGTGGCCGTTGCCGATTATATTGATCAATCCTATACTCGCACCGGAGGAGCTATCAACCATGTTCACTAATCCAATCTGCAGTCCCTTCAGCTTCTTCGCATAATTATGAAGCCCCGCAATCTGAACCCCTCTGACAACGGCTTCAGAATGATTGATAAAACCAGCAATCTGCACTCCTGCAGCAGTATCCAATACCATATTGTGCACAGCGGAAATCTGCAGTCCGGTCATTTTCCCGCCGGTAAGATTAAACACTCCCGAGAGCTGCAGGTATTTTGAATCCTTTTTGTTTACGTTAAATAACCCTCCGATTTCAAAACCATTGACACCCGCGGTATATCCCCCGGCTACATTCAGCGAAAACTTATTTACGATTTGCGGGCTGAGCAAGCCATGAGTGCTCAGTCCCGGCGCCAGAGATACCTGGAAAGGGCTGTACGCAAAAAAACCGCGGATATTCAGGCTCTGCATCCTCTGCCTCGAAGATGTCAGAAATGCTCCCAGGCCTGTTTTCTCAATATTCTTCCCTTCGTCCCTATAAAGCTTCCTGTCTCCGGTAATTCTGGCGTTCACCGGGACAGTCGCCAGCATATTAATGGTGGTATCCCGGTAATGAAGCTTAGAAAGCGTCAGCCGGATCAATTGATCATCAGCAGCCCTGAAACGCATTTTAAAATACCCATGGTCATCTGTCAGCGCAGCCTGCAGCAGCCGCTTTTCGTATACACTGGCATTCATGATCCGATCACCAGTTCTGTCGTCCACCACAAAGCCGCTGAACGACCATGACTGTCCGCTACCGGTGATATCAGGATTCAGAATAGTGAGCCCGGGCAGCCGGAGAGTAATCACAACGTTATTTCCGTTTTCAATCAGATCAAATCTTTTCTGAAACAACAAATTAAAAAGCTCTTTCAGGTTCGTCCTATCTGCATGAACACTCACAATGCTGTCGGCATTCAGCAATGTACTCTCGTAGGAGAAGAAACACCCGGCTTTATTTTCCGCCAATTGCAATACGTCTCTCACCGGCTGCCTGTCAGCATGAATACTCATTTCACGCTCCAGAGGCCCCTGCCCCATCACATTGAATGCCAAAAGCGAGAACAAGAAAATCAGAAGAGCTTTATTCAATAATAAACTGGCCATTTATGCGGGTAACTTTACAATCAAGCACTACGGACAGGACGTGCATCACCTCTTCCGGTTTAGTATCTTTATCTATCTTCATGGTCAGAAGACGGTTTTTAAGTTCGTCAGAGGCAATCAGGATCTTTATATTATACTTTTTGCTTAGGACATCGGTCACCATCCACAAAGGGGTCTTTTCAACATGTAGTCCCTCTGTGAAATAATAATCATACAGAAGGTATTTGTTAGCAGACTTCCCCAGGCGGCCGGTATCTACATTCATTGATACTTTTTCTGAGCGTCCCAGCAATACTGACTCCCCGGCCCTGCTTACTTTCACGCGCCCGGAGGCAACAATCACCTCCAGCTCTTTGTCTTTTGTCCGCACATTAAATGAAGTACCCAGTACTTCAATCTCACAACCACGATAGCGCACGACAAACGGCCGGCGGGAATCCTGTTTTACAGAAAAAAAGCTCTCCCCCTGATCCAGATCTACTGTTCGGCCTTTGCCGGTTCGTCCATAACTAAATGTCAGATCTGTGTTCCTGTTCAGCGCGACAACTGTTCCGTCCGGTAAGGTGTCTGTGAGCACCTGATTTCCGCTCGAAAGCCTTTGTTTCCACGGATTCCCGGTTTTATACCAGAGAAACCAGCCAAATCCGACCCCAATCAGCAGGATTGCTGCAACGCCGCTCAACCAGCGGTTCCCGAACCGGCGGTATTCAAACAGCTTCCCCGCATTTGCTTTTTCTTCAAATCGCTCCCAGGAGAGGTCGGTGTCAGGCACGGCAACAGCCGCCACATCTCTATCCATTTCCAGCACGCCGGTGAGGCGTTCCAGATAATCCCTGTTTCTCACATCGCTGGCCAGCCATCGCTCTACCATCTGATTTTCCCCGGGATCTGTTTCCCCTTGAAGGAATTTTGCCAGGAGAGCATCGTTCATATTTCTTAAATCAGCTCCCATTACTATCCAATTAATCGCGTTATGATGATGATAACTATTAAAAATTCAGCCAGTCTGACTCTCAGCTTTTTCAGAGCACGTCCCATTTGTGTCTCTACAGTCTTCACCGAAATGTTCAATCGGCCGGCAATTTCCCTGTAAGTGAGCTCCTCTACCCGGCTTAGATGAAAAATCGTCCGGCAATGCACAGGCAAGCCATTCAAAGCTTTCCGGTATTCCCTTTCGATATCCTTCTCTCTTAGTCGTTCCGCTCCGTGCACATTCACAGCATCTTCCTGCGGATAGTTATTTTCCAGATGTTTCCTTTCAAGCTTTTTCCTGCTGATAACGTTCATCGCCTGGTTTCTCACGGATCTCATTAAGTAAGCAGCCAAGGAATTTACAGAGACCATCATTTCACCTCTCCTTTCGAGTATCCTCAAAAAAACAGTCTGTACAACCTCCTCAGCTTCATCCGCGTCGCGCAACATGGAATAAGAGTACCGGAACATCATCTTGTGATATTTCTTGTATACATATTCAAACGCACGCTTGTCTCCCCGGTTAAAAAGCCGGACTATATCTTCTTCGGATGTTATCTGTACTTGCAAAGGCTTTATTATCAACTTATATACAGGGAAGACAAATAAAGGCAAAGGTACCCTTACAAAAGGAATAAAAAATATAAGATGTACCAGAGAACCAGGGATGCCGGTTTTATTTAGTTAGAAGGGATGAACACCTTTTCAAGATGCTTTTGATATCGCTGCATGTCGGCGGCAATATTGGCGTTCTTCTCCACATCATGAAAATGCATGCTTTCAAGCGGTGTCATGCCTGTGAAGGCATTCATCCTGTGGAACCCAAACAAGGGGCCGTCATCCACGCTGGTCTCCCTGAAAAACTCTCCGGGTAAAGTAAATGCAGCAGCCGGTGCGTTCCAGGAAGTCGTTACCATATACTTCCGGCCATGAAGTAATCCGCCTGTTCCATAGTTGATATCAGGATTAGCAGACGAACGTCCATCGCTTCTGTAGATGCCTTTGTTATGACCTTCGGTAAACACCACATCAATAAACTTTTTCAACCCGTGAGGAAGCTGGAACCACCAAACGGGAGTATGATAAATCACTACATCCGCCCATACATAGTTTTCCACCTGCTGAACAGGGTCATATACTTCGTTGATATCGGTATAGCGTACCTCAAAGCCTGGATGGCTCTTAAAAAAACGAATACTTGCTTCTGCAATAGTCTTATTGAACCGCCCGCCGGAATGCCCGAATACCTGTCCTCCATTGATAATAAAAATCTTCTTCTTTTCCATCTCTTTATATTCTGCTGCAAATTTAATAGCCGAAATAACATCATTAAAATAATACAAATTATACCTTTGTATTATAAAAATAATACAATACCATGATTAATCTGGAATGGTTCAGGACGTTTAAAGCGATTTACGAAACCGGTTCGCTTACTGGGGCAGCAGAGTCACTTTATATATCACAGCCGGGAGTAAGCCTTCATCTCAGTTCACTTGAATCGTATGTGGGGTACAAGCTTTTCGACCGGACATCAAGAAAAATGGTTCCGACCGAACGGGGAAAAGTGCTTTACAACTTTATCCAGGAACCACTTGTAAAGCTGATAAAAGCAGAAGAGCTCTTCAGTAAAAGTACTGAAAAAGAAAAACCAACAATCAGCATTGGAATGTGTTTCGAGACTTTCCAGTTCACACTGGAACCCTATCTCCCGACACTTTCATTCAATGTAATCATCAAGTTTGGCGATTATCCCCAAATGTTAAGTGATCTTGATAATGGCATACTTGACCTGATCATCACACCGCAAAAAGGCGATTATAAAAACCTTACTTTTAAGGCGTTTTCGAAAGAAAGAATAGTGCTCATAGCCGGGGAGAAAACAGACAGCACTGCTTTTACATCCATGATTGAAACAGATCAGTATGAAGAGGCCGGACAATGGCTTCGCAATCAAACCTGGTATGGAACTGCGGGCGACATGGAACACCTGCGCAGATTCTGGCATCAGAACTTTGGCCGACGTCCCGATTTCAAACCCAATTTTATTGTCCCCAACCTGAGTTCTATTGTAAGATGCCTGAGCGGCAATGCCGTGGTTGCGGTGATCCAGGATTTTCTCTCTAAACTTTAGCTCGAAAAAGGTAAGTTCTGTTTACTTTTTGAAGGAATAACCCATATTTAGAATACGCTCTATTTTGCGATG
>JBQGEO010000129.1:0-2831 GCA_052039655.1 Pararcticibacter sp. | reverse complement strand
TACGGAGAGATCGGGTGTGGTAAAGCGAAAATCGTTGGTGACATTCACCTGCAGCTTTCCGGCAGCAGGAGTGATCGTCGAAATAACAATGACGCCATTGGCGCCTCTCGAGCCGTAAAGTGCAGTTGCTGAGGCATCTTTCAGGATGCTGACACTTTTGATCAGGTTGATGTCCAGGTCAACAATCCGTTGCAGGCCTACCTCGAACCCATCCAGGATCAGCAGGGGAAGCGTTGGATTGCTTGCCAGCTGTCCCGACAAATTCGGGAATGAATTCTCACCGCGAAGCTGGATATTCGGAAGCTGGTTGATATTACCTCCGGTAATGTTGTTGGGTACGACCCTGAAGGAGGGATCCAGGGCGCTGATGGCCGAAAATACATTATTGGAGCTTACTTTTTTTAGTTCTGCTCCGGTAAGGGTATTGGCCGCACCCGTAAAGTTCTCTTTTCTCTGTACGAATATCCCATTGATCACGGTCTCATCTAAACTCACCGCCTGTTCGTCCATAAAGATAATATAGCTGCTCTCCGTTCTGATCTCGAATTCAGTGGTTTTGTATCCCACAAATCTGAATTCCAACGCCTTGGCTCCAGAGGGAGCTTTTATTCTGAAACGTCCGTTATTGTCGGTTTGAGTCTGCACCCTGCTTCCTTTCACCGAAACGATAACGGCCGGCATCGGTCGCCCGTCTTTCCGGTCTCTTACAGTTCCTTCAATTAATTCATCCGCTTTCTGCGCTTTACCTGTTAGCACTACCGTTCTTTCCTGGATGGTATATCGGATACTCTGGGGTGTTAAAAGGATGTTAAGCGCTGCATCAAGCGGCAGATCTTTTAAATTGGCATTCACTGGCCTGGCGTCTGAGATAATCTTATCTGAGTAGACAAAATTATAGCCCGTCTGATCTTTGATGATTTTAAAAACTGCTGTAAGCGGCTTGTCCGAAACGTTCAGAGTAACCCGTTGTGCAAAACCGGATGCACTTACCTGGAGAAAAGAAATGATTAACAGTAGTGGACATAGGGATGTTAAACACGAAATTCTGAGACGTGTTTTTTTAGACCCGTCCGGGTTGAGTGTATTCATTAAATAAGTTTTGGAGGAGTTTGATGAATTGTCTGCTTCTATTATTTTACGCTATCAACAAAAGATCTGAATTCATTGAGAATGAAGTAAATTTTTAATCATATGCTTGCTTTTAGTTGTTTACTGCTATTGTTTTGAGTCGCTGATCTGCTTTACTTCCGGATGTCAGTGATCGTTATTCTGTTACCTTCTGATTTTATTTTAACAGCACCTGTGGCCTCAAGGATGTTCAATACACTGTTGATATTGGCAAACCTGGAGATGCTGCCGCTTATCTTCTCTGTGGAGATTTCACCCCGGTAACTCACCTCAACATCATACCATCGTGCAATCAGTTTCATGATAGATCTTATATCCTGACTGACAAATACAAATTCATTATTTTTCCATCCCGTTGCAGCATCAATGTTGGCTGATGCCTTCTCGATCCTTCCCCTGCTCACCGTACCTTTTTCACCCGGCGTTAAGATCACCTGCTGGCTGGCCGTGTTCAGGCTGATCCGCCCTTGCAGCAGTGTCGTTGTTTCCGAATCGTCGTTCGGATAGGAACTGACATTGAATTCTGTGCCTAATACCCGGATTTCATGCCCCGCTGTTTTTACAATGAAAGGACGTTCGGCGTCTTTAGCCACTTTGAAATAAGCTTCACCTGTCAGCGTCACAGAACGAATCTCTGCTTTAGCCATATTGGTAGAATAAGTTAGGCTAGAAGCAGCGTTGAGCCAAACCGATGAGCCATCCGGAAGATCTACTTTAAATGTTTCGCCTTTGGCGGTAGCTAGCGTATTGGTTTTCGCAGAGCCTGATACCTCACTCTTTACGTGGTAGACCAGCTCTCCTTTGTCTGTCTTACTGATCGCTACGCCGGGTTCCTCAGCAAGAACTCCGTTCTGTACTTCACCAAGTTTTATCTGCTTTCCATTTGCCAGCGTAAGTGTTGCGCCGTAAGTGCCAGGAGAAACCGTTTGTTTTCTTTTCTCTGCTGTGTGACGCTCATGTGAAGCTGGACGTTCGTAATATTTAATGATACTGAAAAGGACAAGTATAATAGCTGCTGCCGCTGCCGCCTTTGGCCAGATCTTACGCGTGATCACGTGATCAGAAGCGGGTAGTTTAGCCCATATTTCGCGGCCGATCAGATCTATGTTGTCCGAATCCTGCAGATCTTCGCTGCTCCGTGCCTGATGATTGAACCAGGCATCAACCAGGAGTCTTTCTTCTTCATCACAGGCGCCTGCATTGTATCGGTCAAGAAGCTCTTCTGCAAACTTAGTATCTCTTTCTGCCATTAATCGTTCTGTTATATACTGGCTTAACGACTAAGCAGCATGAAAGTCCCGGGTGGAATTAAAAAATAATTAAAAAAAGATCAAATAAGTGTTAAATGAGTCACCCAGCTTATTCCTCAGGATCTTTAATGCACTGCTAAGTTGGTTCTTAACGGTTTTATTGGAAATACGAAGCTCATCTGCAATCTCGTCATTAGACTTGTACTGCTTCCGGCTCATTTCAAATACCTGCCGCATTTTTTCGGGAAGATGCTGAATCTCATTTTCGATCTGATCATACAGCTCCTTTTGAATATAGAGCCGGTCAGGCGTAATCTGGTTAAGCTCGATGAAGCCCTTTAACGACTCCAGGTATTTATTCTCAACTTTCGAACGCTTGACCATGTCTAAAATACGATTCCTGGTAAGCGTATAAAGATAGGCCGCCAATGGCGACGAGATATTATGGGTGGA
>JBQGEO010000128.1:0-16202 GCA_052039655.1 Pararcticibacter sp. | reverse complement strand
ATTTGAAGATCATGTTCAGAAACGGGTATGATTATTATAAAAATGAAGAAAGTATCCGGAATCCGGCAGGTATTTTCTCTACTAACGGTGGTACGCTGGGGAAAAGTTTTAACTTTTCGTTTAACGGTAAAGGGATGTATGGAGTTGATCAGCTTTGGGGGAGTAGTATAAACAGCGACCTTATCATTAGCTATAATAAGGATTTTGCCGGGAAGTGGAATGTGGATGCATTGGGAGGAGGAAGTATCTTTTATTATAAGGACAGGGAATTGGGCGCAAGGACCCGCAATGGGCTCTCGATACCAGGATGGTATTCTCTTGCTAATGCAGTGGCTTCAACTACTGCAGGTGTAGATGCGATTATTAATAATTACGGAACATGGGCACAGCAGGTGAATAGTGCATATGGAAAAGTATCCTTATCCTGGAACAATGCCGTTTACCTTGACGTGACTGGTCGGAACGACTGGAGTTCTACCCAGGCTGCAAATACCAGATCCTATTTTTATCCATCTGCGGCTATGAGCGTAGTTGCGTCTGAACTCCTTGACGGACTTCCTGATTGGCTAACATTGTGGAAGATCAGAGGATCATGGACTGTATCCAAAAAGCCTCTTGATGTATATCAAAACAATCTCGCTTATACTGTATCCAACGCCTGGGGCAATAGTAGTGCTACGAGTCCCGACAATCTTGCAGATCCTAAGCTTCCACCTACTACTTACAGGACGTGGGAATTTGGAACAGCTGCTTATTTCTTTAATAACAGGCTCCACATTGATGCTGCTTATTTCACCAAGTTAGCCTATAATATGCAGGTGCAGCAAACTATTGCTCCTTCGTCAGGCTATGCAACGAGTCTTATTAACACTCAAGAAAAAATAGCCAGGCGCGGTATAGAAATTACAGTTGATGGAAGCATTATTAAAAACAAGAGATTTCAATGGCAGTCAATCATCAACTATGCCACTCAGCATCAGTATTACGCTACGCTCGATCCGGTTTACTCCGCCGATAACCCATGGACAAGCGTCGGCGCCCGCCTTGATGTATATGCAGAGACTGAACATGCTCTCCGTGATCCGGAAGGTAATATGATCCATCAAAACGGACTTCCCATGCTGAGCAAATTCAAAGAACTGTATGGTTACAGAGATCCAAAGTTCAGTTTCGGATTTATAAACAACTTTACACTTGGCAACCTGAGTCTTGGCATTAACATCGATGGCCGCATAGGAGGACTGATGTATGACTATATCTACAATAAGATGTTTGATACCGGTTCAGCCCCTGAAACGGACAATCAGTATCGCTATGATGAAGTCGTAAACGGACTTAAAAACTATGTTGGGAAAGGTGTGAAAGTAGTAAGTGGAGAGGTCACCTATGATTCCTTTGGCCGCATTACCAGTGATACCCGACAGTATGCGCCAAACGATGTTCCCGTGAGCTACCAGAGCTATATGCGCTTATGGGGGAACTCTTATGAACATGGAATTATGAGTAAAAGCTTTGTTAAGGTCAGAGAGATTTCTCTGGGATATGCGATTCCAAAGAATTGGCTTGGCAGGACCGGTATCCGCAATGCCTCTGTTACAATCACAGGGCAAAACCTGTTTTTATTCACAAACTTCAAGTATTCAGATCCGGATATTGACAATGAGAATATGAATGCACCCGGCCAACGTATGGTAGGGCTCAATGTCAGATTTGGTATCTAGTGAATTATCGCAAAAACAAATTCAACTTATTATGATCTGCAATTCATTTAGAAAATATATAACAGCAGCGTTAATCGCGGGGATTAGTTTTAGTAGCTGTACTAAAGATTTTAACGAAATCAATACCAATCCCGACAGGCAAAATATTGCATCGTCAGAGTGGTTTGCCACGAATATGCTCACCACTATTACCTCAAAGAACATTGCTACCGGCACAGATTTCATCCAGCCGTTCGCTCTATGCAAATACCTGGCGTGGACGGAAAAGCAGAATAACCTGCAGTATAACTTGATAGACAGGACAAACTTTGATCGTTTCCTTGTACTCCGGGACATAGATCCGATGGTCAGTTTCGCCAAAACTCCTGAACTTCAAAACTCCTATAAGGCCCTTGGGCATTTTATCAGGGCGTGGGTGTTCTTTCGGGCCACGATGCAGCTTGGCGACGTTCCCTATTCCGAAGCCATTCAGGGCTCCGAAAAGATTATCAAACCGAAGTATGACAGTCAGAAAGACGTGTTCATGGGCATCCTTAATGAGTTGGATGCAGCGGATGATCTTTTCTCGAAAGGGGCTGATTTCAGTGGAGACTTCATCTATAAAGGAAGTACAGATAAGTGGCGGAGACTGAGCAACACCTTCCAGCTTCATGTTCTGATGAATCTTTACAAGAAAACATCAGATACGGATCTTCGAGTTATTCAAAGGTTCAATCAGGTTATAACAAGGCCCCTGATGAGGGATTATAGTGATAATTTTGCCGTTACTTATAATTCATCGGCTGGTTACTGTTATCCCTGGAGCAGTACTCCGGCGCAGATCAATGCGTTTACTATTTATCCGATGGTGTCGGCAACGCTTATAGATCTGCTGAAAGCCAATCAGGACCGGCGGTTGTTCTATTATACAGAGCCGGCTCGGGCGCTTATATCGGCAGGCAAAACTGCTTCAGATTATGACGCGTATGTTGGTGTTGAGTCTTCTGATGTTTATTCTAACACTCTTAACGCGCATAACTCCGGCAATTTCTGCGATGTCAACAAGCGCTATGTAGAGATGTACAATGCAGAGCCGGTAGGCCTGCTCAATTACTGGGACCTCCAGTTTATTCTGGCTGAGGCTGCTGTCAGAGGGTGGATCAGTGGTACTCCTGCCCAGACGTATTACGCAAACGGGATAAAAGGGTCTATGTTGTTCCTCGCAAATTATGCTCCTGCGGGCTATGCTCACGGTATGGCGATAAGTTCAACTTATGCCGATGCTTATGCACAGCAGGTTGCTCTCAATGGAAGTTCAGAAGATCAGATCCGGAAGATCATCGGTCAGAAATACATTGCCGGCTTTTTTCATAATGTTGATTATACTGCATGGTTCGAAAACAGGCGTACAGGATACCCAACTTTCGTGCTGAACAGTACAACCAATCTTAACACGCCATCCTCGAAGTTCCCGGTAAGATGGCTTTATCCGCAAAAGGAACTAGAGTTCAATTCAGAGAATGTACAGGCGGCCATAAAGAACCAGTATAATGGCAATGACGATACCAATCAGTTGATGTGGATCTTAAAATAATATAAAACAAATAAGGCTGCCATTACCGGCAGCCTTATTTGTTTTATTGATATAAAGGAATCTTACTTTATTCCTAACAGAACTCCCGAATTGCCGGCAACAGTAGTCGGATATTTTCCATCCCATTTACGGATCCTTTCCATCTCAACGAGAAGCGGAGTCAGAGATTGCTGTTTTAGTTTGTTTGCTTCAGCTTCAGCCCTTGCTTTAACCA
Source organism: Pararcticibacter sp. (assembly GCA_052039655.1). Lineage (GTDB taxonomy): Bacteria > Bacteroidota > Bacteroidia > Sphingobacteriales > Sphingobacteriaceae > Arcticibacter. The sequence goes on along the minus strand of JBQGEO010000128.1, from coordinate 12,694 downwards.
GCAGCGCAGTTGCTTCAGCATCAGCTTTGGCTTTTAATACCTGGCCTTCAGCTATTGCCTGCTTCGCTTCATTCTCTGCTTTCAGCCGTGCCTGTATTGACGCATTTTTTTCTTCAATCATCCTGGCCATAGACTCAGGTGGATTTATCCCGGATGTCAGTTTGGGCTGGACGAAGCCATCTTTTCCAAGTGCATCAGCCAGTCTTTGTTCAACCTGCTTTTCAAATGCTTCCCTGTTCGACATCAGGCTGTCGGAAGCAAAACCGTTTGCCACCAGCCGGTACGCGTCGAAAACCTGGTTTCTTATAAATGTGTTTTGCAGTTCGGGGAGAGGCTTCCTGTACTTTTTATAGATTGTGGGCACAAGTGACTCATTGATTGCAAAGTTCAATTTGGGGTCGATGGTGAAGATCGCATTATCTTTTGCGGTTACTGTAAAGGCTTCGTAGTCTACCGTTTGCTCATAAGTAGGGAACTCAACTACCTTTGTTGTCCAGGTGTTATACCATACCCGGCCTGTGACGAGGGTGATGTTGTCTACGCCTCTGTCAGAGCCATACAGGTTAATTTTAATACCTACATTACCTGCATCGATGTTTTCATAAGTAAAGGGCTGAACAATCAGAATGATCAGTAATCCAATTGCTCCGGCTGCAATCGTTACCAGCTTCCTGACGTTAAAGGAGGTTCTTTCTTCTGTGTACATTGTTTATTTTGATTTTATGAATTTTAGCGATACCAGTAGTTGAAATATAGCTAACAGGATTAGACAAATCCCTATTGTGACATACAGGTCCGAAGGTTTATTGATCATTTCTACAGCAATAGAAACGAGTACAAGGAATACGGAAATTGTAATGACGGCTAAGGCATATTTCATCTCTCTAATTTAGTAATACTTTTCAATGTTCATAAATTGATCATTACTAAACTACCCTGAAAATACAGCTTTAGAATGTTAAAAACTGGCTACTCAGAAGCAAGATATTGTTAGTTCCTTATTTTCTCTGATGTTACTTTTAGCGGCATATGCGATTACAAAACTGGTTAACTGCTCTTAAGAAGATCCTGCCTGTTCTCTGTTTGTTTTTTGGCTTCATTCCAGCCTATGCTCAGAGCCCGGCCTGGCTGGACGAGACAAAAAGTGAGGAGAACCGTATGAAAATGCACAGCTCCTTTTTTAGTTTCGAAAATGAAGGGACCGTGCTAAAGAATGACTGGCAGAAGTCGGTCAATTACCAGAGCCTTAACGGGGCCTGGAAGTTTTTCTGGGCTGAAGGACCGTCGGGCCTGCCTGAACATTTTGAATCATTATCTTTCGATGACGACGCCTGGAGGACTTTTAATGTCCCCGGAAACTGGGAGATGAACGGGTATGGCTTCCCGATATATACAACTTCTGGTTTCGAGTTTACTTACCTGATGCCTCAGAATAAGCCTGATCCGCCTTTAGTGCCTATGAATGTAAATAACACTGGTATTTACAGGAGGGAAGTAGAGATTCCGGCCAGCTGGGAAAATAAAAAGATCATGCTTCACATCGGTGCTGCCAAGTCAAATCTTGCGGTATGGGTAAACGGCAAATACGTGGGGTATGGAGAAGACAGTAAGCTGCCTTCGGAATTTGATGTATCTCCTTATTTAGTTAAGGGTAAAAACCTGATCGTCCTGCGTGTAATGCGTTGGTGTGATGCGAATTACATAGAGGATCAGGACATGTGGAGATTGAGCGGGATAACGCGTGACTGTTATCTCGTCGCAAGAAACCCGGTTCATTTATATGATGTGGAACTCACTCCTGAACTCGACACGATCTACCGGGACGCGCAACTGAAGGCAAAGCTTTCCTTAAATCAAAAGCCTTTGTATCCTTTAATAGCAGAAGTGGTATTGAAATACCGGAACCGGGTTGTCTCTTCTCAAAGCGCAAAGATCGATACTTCAACCAGCGTCTCCCTGGATATTCCGGTATCTGCCCCCCGGCTATGGTCGGCAGAAACTCCCGATTTATACGATGTCGTGATCAGGCTGCGTACTGGAAAAGGAGAGATGCTGGAAGTCACTCATCAACGGGTTGGTTTCCGGAAAATTGAAATAAAGAACGGCCTCTTCCTTGTAAATGGGAAGCCGGTGATCATCAAAGGCGTAAACCGGCACGAAACAGATCCTTTAACCGGACAGACAATCACCCGTGAAGCGATGTTGAGGGATATTCAGCTGATGAAAAAGTTCAACATCAATGCTGTCCGGACAAGTCACTATCCAAACAGCGAGATATGGCTTGATTTGTGCGATGAGTACGGGCTTTATGTAGTGGGGGAAGCTAATATAGAATCACATGGAATGGGGTATGATATTACACTTACCATGGCAAACAGGCCTTCATGGATGCAGGCTCATCTTGCCAGGGTAGAGCGTATGGTAGAACGCGATAAGAACCATCCTTCCATTGTTATCTGGAGCATGGGAAATGAAGCAGGAAATGGTTATAACTTTTATTCATGTTATTTATGGATGAAACAGCGCGACCCGGGCCGTCCGGTACAATATGAACGGGCTGTAGCCGATTATAAGAAGTTTACCTGGGAATGGGACTCTGATATCATTAATCCGATGTACCCGTCGCCCGCCGGGATGCTGGAGTATGTAAAAAATACACCCCATCCGGTACGTCCTTTTATTATGTGCGAATATGCGCATGCTATGGGGAATTCTCTTGGGAACTTTACCGACTACTGGGAGCTTATCCGCAATAACCGGCAACATTTCCAGGGTGGTTTTATATGGGACTTTGTCGACCAGTGCTTCCAGCGGATAAATGCAAAAGGAGACACGGTGTATACTTATGGAGGGGATTATGAACCGAAGGAAGCGATTACCGATTGGAACTATGCGGCAAAGGGGATTTTCTATGCCAACCGTACTCCCTATCCGCATGCGTGGGAGATGAAGAAGGTGTACCAGGATATTCATTCGAGGCTGATCGGTGCAAACACATTGGAAGTATATAATGAAAAGTTCTTCACTGATATGAGGAATGTAAAACTGGACTGGGAAGTAATACTGAATGGAGTAAAATGGCAATCCGGTTCGTTAATGAATGTAAATGTTGCACCTCAGGAGAAAGCTTTATTTAAGCTTCCTTTAAAGAGATTACCTGACGGAGAGGTATTTCTTAATCTTTCATACAAGCTGAAGACTGCTGTTCCCTTAGTTCCGGCCGGGCATGAAATTGCAGTTGAGCAGCTTAGTCTTGGAGGGAGATATAAGAACCTGATTGTAATTAACGGAGGTACAGGACTTTCCTTCAAACGTGATAGTGGTCTTCTTACCATCAGTTCCCGGAATGTAAATATCGTTTTTGACGCAAAAACAGGCCTCCTTACCGGGTATTCAGTTAACAACGAACAGTTCCTGGCGCCGGGAAAAACCCTAAAGCCGAATTTCTGGCGTGCACCGAATGATAATGACTATGGTGCAAATCTTCAAACCCAGCTGAAGCCGTGGAAGGCAGCAACCGAAAACCCGGTTCTTAAGGATTTTACTTATTCAATCGCAAATAATCTTGGTCTGATCCGTGCGGAGTATGATTTACCGGATGTATACGCGCGATTGATTTTAGAGTACAGGATCAATTCCAGTGGTGAATTATTGGTCAATCAAAAATTGAGCGTTCCTGATACCGCTAAAAAAACAGAGATGTTGCCCCGGTTTGGGATGCAGTGGATATTGCCGGCCGGTTTTAACGATATTACGTTTTACGGGCGGGGGCCGCACGAAAACTATCAGGACAGGAACTTCAGTGCGCACATGGGCCTGTACAAACAGACTGTTGACGCTCAGTATTTTCCTTATGTAACACCGCAGGAAACCGGTAATAAAACGGACGTAAGGTGGTATAAAATACTAAACAGCCGGGGCCGGGGATTAATGGTTACATCGGCTGTGCCGATGAGTATAAGTGCGCTTCATTACTTTGACAGTGATCTTGATGATGGCGATAAACGGCATCAGCGGCATGCCGCTGATCTTGTAAAACGACCTCAGACACAATGGAATATCGACTATAAGCAGATGGGTGTAGGTGGTATAGACAGTTGGAGATCGCGCCCTCTGACAAAATATCAACTGCCCTATCAGGACTATGAGTTTTCATTTCTGATCAGGCCGTTTTAGAATGTTGGTGATAGCTATAAATTCTCCGTTTCGTCCGGAGAATTTATAGCAGATCCTACTTTGTAAGCATTGGACTGTATTTGTGCCTGTTTTCAAAGATCACCCAAATGTTGATGATAAAGAAAACCAGGGCTATCGGAAGGCCGGAGGGTTCTGTGACAGTGTTGGTGAGCATAATGCCAATCATTACAGGGAAGATGACGAGCGCTCCCAGCGCACGGGTCCGGGGAAAAATAAAAAGAAGGCCGCCAAGAATTTCTACAAAGCCGACAAGGGGCATAAGCCAGCCTATTGCCATAAAAGCCTGAAATGCTTTCGCCAGTTTTTCAGGCAGGTTATCCGGGGGCGGCATGTAATTAAAAAACTTGTTGAGCCCCGCGTTGATAAACATCAGTCCGAAGATCAGACTTAAAACGAAGATGATTTTTTGTTTCATAACTTATTTGTTCATGGTTAGTAGCAGTCAGCAAGTCTTTTCAGTGCCGGGAAAGAGTTGTTCATCAACCCTAAAAAATCTATTATAAATATAAAAGCAACCTTTTGCTTTCGCAAATTTGAATAAACACAACATCTGATCTCCAAATAATACCAATGGAGGGCAGACGCAGAAGCTCTAAAATAGAGGTCATGAAGCCCCGGTGCTGTTTTAGGATCTAACGGAATCTGATTCTCAACCGTACTTTTTCGGATCCCTTTTCCGGGCCCCGCCATGCTGGCCCATCTTTCACGATCCGGATAGCCTTCTCATTGAGCTCCCCGTCTGATCCTTTTATAATTGTGAAGTCACTCAGCTGACCGCCGGGAGATACGCTAAAAGACAGTACAACAATTTCCTTTTTTCCTTTGTCAGTTACAGCGGATGATCTCAGATACCTGTTAAATTCCTGCCATCCTTCCACAGGCCGAACATCCAGGTCATCGTTCTCTATATTCGCGTTTTTGCGGCTATTTGCACCGTAACCCACTACTACTACTTCATTCAATGCCAGTTCAGACGGGTTCATGGCAATAACAAGACTGTCAGCTTTATCAATTTTTACAGTTTTCTTTTCGAAGCCGATATAGCTCAGCTCAAGGGTTTCACCTGTCCGGGGAACCCTTATTGAAAAATGACCGTTTTCATCTGATGAAACGCTGTTCTTCTGGCCTTTAACAGTTATTGCAACTCCCGGAAGTGCCGAATTGTCGCCAGCGTCTCTGACCGTTCCCGAGATGACTATAGAATCTTTGCGTTTATCGTAGCTTTTTGTGATAGAGACCCCGCTAGCACCGCCTTGCAAAGCTCCAACAGGGTTTGTCCCGCGTATTGTTATGGTGCTTGCAGAAGCTGTTAAGGCCCGTTTTGCCTGGGTGGGAAAAGCGGTAATGACTACTTCTCCAAGCTGTACGGAATCAGCTTTCTTATATTGAACAAATGTTATGGTGTCTGGTTGCCGGACTGATGCCTGCACGCTCGTACTTATACCTCTGTCGCGGATGAGAGGCTTTGGCGCTTTGCTTATAAGCTCACGTTTCTCATCCAATGGTTTAAGGGTATCAACCGGTTTGCCAACAGGTACTTTTTGCGGGTTGATGCGTGTCGCAGGTCTTTTTTCAGGCAGTACAGCTATTTTCTCAGAAGGGGGCTCTTTAAAAAGAAATAAAGCTGTTAAACCGCACAGGATTAAAAATGAAACAGCGATCCCCCACCAGAGTAACGGAACGATCCGGCCTTTTCCGGATTTGGTTCTCCTGCTGATCATGTCATCAATCTCAATCAGCGCTGCCTCGTGCTCTTTTTCATCGCCCGCAGCCATTCCCTCAATCAGATCCATCAAAAGAGGGTCATCCTGCGCCTGGCGTTCCAGCGCATACATGGCGCGGCCGTCAAGTTCCCCGTTCAGGTACTTCCGGATTAAGGATATGTCATATTTGTTACTCTTCACGGCTCTTCTCCATACAAATTTTGAGATTCCTCTTCCCGTTCTGAATATAGCTTTTCACTTCGTTAAGGCTAAACCCGGTAAGCTCTACTATCTCTTTATAACATTTTTCGCTGAGGAAAAACAGGTCGATACTCTGTTTTTGCCTGTCGGGAAGTGTCTTTATGCACGCTTCCAATGCGGTAAGTGCCTTCTCTTTTTCTTCATGATCCTCCTCCTGATGTTGATTGACTGGAAATTCCACAAATTCGTCCATCGGGACGTGCTGCATTTTTTTTCCGGAACGTAATTGCATCAGGCAATAGTTTTTACTGAGCACATACAACCAGCTGGCAAACTGCCGGATCTCCTGTTTGCCAACTTTCTTAATCAGTTCTTCGAAAATCTGCATAACGGCATCCTTACTTTTCTCCGTATCCTGGAAATAACGGTAGCAGACGTAATACACCATAGAAGAATGAGTACGGAATAGTTCTCCAAGCAAATGAAGGTCGCCCGTTTCGAGGTATTGCCTCAGGAGCTTTTGATCGTCAGCCTGATCCGTTTTTTTAGAATTACTAAACCAACTCATTAAGAGGCGAAAATTAATTTTTATTTATCGTTTATGGAAATTTCTGAAAGGATGCATCCTTCGCCAAAATTCAATAACATGAAAAAACTTTTTTTTCTCATCGTACTGCTTTCAGTCCTGGCGGGCTCCAAAGGCAGTGACGTGCGTACCATTAGCGGTACTGTACGGGATTTTAAGGATAAGAGTCCTCTTCCGGGTGTGTCGGTACAGGTAGAGGGTATGAAAGAATCGGTATCAACTGATACCGCGGGCCGTTACACTATTAGAATATCATCGGACAAGACGAAGCTGGTGTTCTCTTACCTTGGATATGAAGTGCTGAAAGTACAACCCGGTAAGAGCAACCGGCTGGATGTGGAATTGAAGCCGTCAAAAGCAACACTTAATGAAGTTGTTGTGGTGGGTTACGGGAAGCAGAAGAAAACAAGTCTGACTGCATCAGTTGTCCAGGTTTATGATGTATCCATGCCGGAAAGATCGCCAGGTATTGCTATAAGAGGTGTTAATACGAATAATATCATCCTGGGACGGCAAGATACTGAATCCTACAAGGAAATTTCAGAGAATGGCTTTCTGAATCCTAACGATCAGCCATTGTCCACTTTTGCCGTGGATGTAGACGGCGCCTCCTACACCAATCTTCGCCGGTTTATCAATAACGGTCAGCTGCCTCCGAAGGATGCGGTCAGGATTGAAGAAATGATCAATTATTTCAAATATGATATAAAGGGGCCGGAGAGCGAGAGGCCTGTTGCCTTACATACCGAATTGTCGCCTGCTCCATGGAACACTCAGCACCAATTGCTCCGGGTAGGACTAAAGGCTAAAGAAGTGAGAACTGAGAAACTACCTCCATCTAATCTCGTCTTCCTGGTGGATGTTTCCGGATCTATGTGGGCGGAAAATAAGCTTCCGCTGGTGAAGTCTTCGTTAAAAATGCTGGTGGATCAGTTGAGAGAAAATGACCATGTTGCGATTGTTACTTATGCCGGCAACGTTAGTGTGAAACTGGAGTGCACTCCCGGAAATCAAAAGGCGAAAATAAAAGATGCCATTGACGACTTGAGCTCGGGCGGTTCAACTGCCGGTGGCGATGGTTTAAAGATGGCCTACCGTGTAGCCCGTGAGAATTTTAAGAAGGAGGGAAATAACCGGATCATTATGGCTACTGACGGCGATTTTAATGTAGGTGCTTCAAGTGATAAAGATATGGAAGATCTCATCGTCCGGGAGCGGGAAAGCGGAATTAATATATCTGTTCTGGGCTTTGGGATGGGGAATCTTAAAGATAGTAAAATGGAGACCATTGCTGACAAGGGACGGGGAAATTACGCTTATATCGATAATATTATGGAAGCCAGGAAATCTATGGTTTCTGAGTTTGGAGGAACACTGTTCACGATTGCCAAAGATGTAAAGCTCCAGGTAGAGTTTAATCCTGCAAAGGTGCGGGCTTACCGGTTAATTGGATATGAGAACCGTTTAATGGCTAAGGAGGATTTTAATAACGATAAGAAAATAGGTGGAGATATGGGAGTAGGACATACTGTTACCGCTCTTTATGAGATCATTCCTATAGGGGTAAAAGACGAGTTTACAAATAGTGTTGATCCGCTTAAATATCAGGAACCGAAAAAGGACGAACTGAAGTATTCAGCGGAAATAGCGACCATTAAGTTCAGATACAAAGATCCTCATTCAGACAAGAGCCGGATGGAACAGGTTATCCAGGAAGATAAGCCTCTGCCTATAGGGGAGGCAAGTATAGATTTCCGGTTTGCAAGTGCCGTTGCAGAATTCGGGATGCTGCTGCGGAATTCTGAGTTTAAGCAACGTTCCAGCTTTGAAAAGCTCATTGCCAGAGCGAAGGCTGCCAGGGGAAAAGATGAGGATGGTTACAGGGCTGAATTTATAAGACTGGCTGAAAGTGCAGCATCTCTTCACAGAGACCAGGAACGCGGCTTGGCCAAAGAATCCGATTGAAATAATGAATTACAGGGCTCCTTTACCTTCACTTACCAATTATATTCTTTTGCTGTTTATATGTTTGCAGGATACGAAGTTTGTAAAAGAGCAGGCCGGAGTGTCGGAAGATGGGCGGCATCCGATGTTGTCTGTAGCAAAAGAAGAAAATCGGATAAATGCTGAATTTAACTGTTGCTGATGGTTTTTTCAGCATTTTGCAGCGCTCCTCTACAATGCCAGGACCAACGCAGATCCGACTTTTCCTGATTAAGTCGTTGTTTCTCATTTCTTTGATGGGGGATTCTAGAAAGCGGCCTGGTTTTTAACATCCTAGCGGAAACATCACCCTATCGAAATGAAAACAAGTTACTCTCTCTTCCTGGTCCTCCTGTTTTCGGGACCAGGAACTTTTTTGCGGGCACGCCCGCTTGTCACCGTATCCTCCCATCCTTTGTTATCCGGGGTTCAACAGGATACAAGCCCTACTGATACAGTCTTGCGTGATACAGTAAAAACAGATACCACGCGCACCGGTAAGGCTCCTTTACCGATCCAGCCGGGCGGTGTTGATTCGGTTAAGAAAACACCGGACTCTTCAGCAACGACTGCTCCCCCGACATCACCTGTGTCGTCGCCTACAGGTTCTGTACCCGGAAAAGACACTACTCAGACTAAGGGTCCACAAATTACCGGAACTGTCTCAGATGCCAAAGGCCCTTTACCGGGAGTTGGCGTGACTGTAAAAGGATCTGATGTTAAATCGATTACCGACGTGAACGGAAACTATAAGATTAGTGCTCCTGCCAATGCTGTACTCGTCTTTTCGTTTATCGGGTACAATACGAGACAGGTTTCTGTCAATAGCCGGAAAATGGTGAACGTGGTATTAGGTACCGCAGCGAAGGCCCTGAAGGAAGTTCAGGTCGTGGCTACGGCATACGGAACGGTGGACAGGGCTAAACTTACCAGCGCTGTTTCCAGTATTGGAGCCAATGAGATCAAAAATGATGTGCTCCCCACTATTACTCAGGCTATCCAGGGAAAAGCCGGAGGTGTTCAGGTAACACAGAAATCAGGTTCTCCCGGAGGTGGGCTGAATATCCGGGTAAGAGGAACCACTTCTATTAATGCCAGTTCAGATCCGCTTTATGTGGTTGACGGGATTCCGGTTAACAGCACGACGAATTTTACCGGCGGAAGCGATTTTAACTTTGGCGGGGGAACACAAGGGATTAATATCCTTTCATCCATTAATCCCTCCGATGTACAATCAGTGGAAGTACTGAAGGACGCAGCTTCTTCATCTATTTATGGTGCGCGGGCGGCAAACGGAGTTGTCCTGATTACTACGAAAAAAGGCCAACCCGGTAAAAGTACCTTCAGTTTTAACGCCTACGAGGGGTTTTCACAGGTTCCGCGCGAGCGCTGGTACGACATGATGAATACAACACAGTACCAGGACTATATGCGCGATTATTATAAATGGCGTCTGGATGAAGACGGGAACTCAAGCCCGGTGCCGGATGCCATCCTGGCTAATCCGAATGTCAATACAGACTGGCAGGATCAAATTTTCAGGACTGCCCAAACCCGTAACTATGAAATAGCGGCACGCGGTGGATCTGAGAAGACGCAATATTACGCTTCTCTCGGATATATGAAACAAGGCGGAGTGATCAGAAACTCTGATTTTAGTCGTATCAGCGGAAGGCTGAACCTTGATCATCAGCATAATGAAAAGCTGAAGTTTTCGGCAAGTGTTAATCTCACCCGGGCACTAAATGACCGGGTGCAGGAGGAAAACTCCAAAGAGGGGGCAACTAAGAATGGAATTGTGACTCCGCCAAACCTTGCGGTTTACGACGGAAACGGGAATTATGTATATGATCCGGTAAGTATCAGCCGCGAGAACCCCGTTGCCATGCTTGAGCTGCCGGTTAATCATGCGGAGACATTTCGTGTACTCGCCAGCGCTTCTGCCGAATATAAATTTACACCGGAACTGGCATTGAAGACAAGCTTTGGTACCGATTTGAGCTTTATTGATGAGACGTTTTTTATGCCGCCAAACGGAATCCGCTCTTTTGCTTCGCAAGGCGGGATTGGTGCCCGGCGCGATACAAGGGATCAGCTGTGGATTAACGAGACAACCCTTACTTATGACAATACCTTTGGTGATCACCATTTGAATGTTCTTGGGGGCGTTTCTGTTCAGGAGTCGAAAATAGAATTCGTAGACGCCCGGCGTTCAAATTTCCCATCTAACGACATTGAATATATATCTGCCGGGGGAGTGCTCACAGGGGCTAATTCCTATCCGGAAGAATGGAGTATCGCATCCGTTTTTTCACGTGTGAACTATGATTACAAAGGCCGGTATCTTCTGACAGCCAATTTTCGTGTAGACGGATCTTCCCGGTTCGGAAGTAATAACCGCTATGGTACATTTCCCTCATTTGCAGCTGCCTGGCGCATTTCTGAAGAAGATTTTATGAAGAGCGCAGGTGTGGTCAGTAACCTGAAGCTAAGAGCGAGCTGGGGAATTACGGGTAACCAGAATATTCCTAATTATGCCAGTTATTCGTTGTATACAGCGGGTAGTAATTATCTGGGTTATTCCGGTTATGTTCCGAATGTCCTGGGTGATAAGAACCTGAAGTGGGAAACCACGAACCAAACGAATATTGGTGCGGATCTTGGACTGTTTAATGGCCGGATCTCTTTGCTTGCTGATTATTATGTAAAGAATACTTCAGATCTGCTCGTTGGTATCACTGTACCGGGCAGTTCCGGTTTTCAGAACCGCTTCACCAATGTCGGAAAGATAAGAAACAAAGGCTTCGAGTTTGAACTGAGTACTCAGAACCTAATGGGGGCCTTAAGATGGTCGACGTCGCTAAATATGACATTCAACCGTAATAAAGTTGTATCCCTGCCCGGCGGTGAATTATATGGGGGTGTCGGCAACCTCAACATAGCCAGAGAAGGATTGCCGTTGGGGGCTTTTTACGGCTGGAAAATGCATGGGGTAAACCCGCAAACAGGGCTGATTGACTTTGTGAAACAAGACGGATCTCTGGGGGCTCCTACCGATCCGGCTGACCGGGTTATCATAGGAGATCCGAATCCTGACTTTTTTGGCGGTATAACCAATACTTTCCAGTATAAGGGTTTCGATCTGAGCGTTATGGGGCAGTTTTCTTATGGGAACGATATTTTCAACTACAACCTTGCAACGGGCCTTGGCGGAAGCAGTGTAAGCAGCAACGGCTTTACAGACTGGATTCGCCGCTGGAAACAGCCTGGAGATATCACAGATGTACCACGGCCTACTCCGGATAATTTGGATAATGCCGCAATTTCTGACCGCTTCGTTGAGAATGGGTCATTCTTCAGGATCAGGAATATTACCCTGGGATACACGTTTAACGATAAAATAGTTAAAAGGCTCAATTCGTCCAGCCTGCGTGTGTATGCCACGGTGCAAAATGCTTATGTATTTACCAAATATCGTGGTTACGATCCCGAAGTCAGTTCAAACCAGGGAGGTGCCAACCAGGGGCTGATCTATGGTTATGACTATGGAAGTTATCCTCAGCCCAGAGTCTTTACTGCAGGAGTCAATTTAACCTTCTAGAACATCAATCAGACACTCCATGAAAACAATCTTAAGATATATAATAGCAGGAACAATGTTGTTTAGTATTACGTCCTGCGAAAAGTTCCTTGACAGAGAGCCCATCAGTCAGGTAACTCCTGAAAATTTCTTTACAAGTGAACAGAATGCTCAGTCGGCAGTGATGGGTATGTACAGGAGTATGTTAAGTCCTCATTACTACGGTCAGACAATGATTATCATTCCTGAGTTTTCGGCAAATCACGTGAACCACGCTGCGAGCTATCCCGAGTTTGTAGAGTATAAGGAGAATCGTATCCGGGTAGATAATCCCTGGACAGGAAATTTGTGGAATGCAGCCTATGCAACGATCAATGCTGCCAATAATATTATAAGCCGTGTAGCAGAGATGCCACAGGGCAGTATTTCTGAGGAGAAGAAATC
>JBQGEO010000127.1:0-6229 GCA_052039655.1 Pararcticibacter sp. | reverse complement strand
ATTTGCTTCAGTATATTTCCCGATGCTGCTGTCCAGAGTTCCTGGTGGCTGGGACTCATCGGGGTGGTCTCTATCCTTTACGGCGGCCTTAATGCCCTTGCCCAGACAGACCTCAAACGTCTGATCGCATATTCTTCCGTATCGCACATGGGATTTGTGCTGCTGGGGATTGCTTCCGTAACGCCCGAAGGTATCAGCGGGGGAATGATGCAGATGATCAGTCACGGCTTTTTGTCATCGATGCTGTTCTTCCTTGTCGGTGTGCTATACAGCAGGGTGCACGACCGCCAGATTCCCAATTTCAGAGGACTTGCGCTTATCATGCCGAAATACACTGCTTTTGTTATGATTGGATTTTTCGCTTCCCTGGGACTGCCGGGCTTTTCGGCTTTCATTGCCGAAGCATTCAGTTTGATAGGAGCTTTCACATCGGAAAATGTCAATGGGTTTTTGCCGCACTGGATGGCTGTTTGTGGTTCGGTTGGTATATTATTAAGTGCCGGATATCTTCTCTGGACCTTGCAACGCATGTTTTTTGGTGAAACAAGGCTGATGGGAGGGGAGGAATGGAAGCTTGCGCTTACTGATGTTAACCCTAGAGAGGTAATAGCACTTTCTGTTCTTGCGTTGCTGGGAGTGTTGCTTGGAGTGATGCCTTCTCTCGCTTTTGAGAAAATGAATTCAGCAGTGCTTGAGCTGATACGCTTAGTAAATCCCCAATAATATGAGTGAAATGTTACCATATATTGCAGGACTGCTCAGGGATGTACTGTTAGGGATCCCGCATCTGATGCCGGAGCTCATTCTGGCCTGCACATTTATTGTCGTGATCTTCACAGACCTGTTCTTTAAAGGAAGGGACTCTGCTGCAACATTCTGGCTTTGCCTTACAGGTTTAACAGCTTCCTTTGCGGTTACTCTTCTTCCTTCCCATCAGAGCCAGTCCGGACACTTGATTTTCGGTAATACTTTATTTGCCGACAGGCTCAGCGTCGTGTTTAAGCAGATCTTTTATTTTGTGGTGTTGTTTTTCGCCGTGTTTGTGAGATTCAGTCCGCAGTTTAGAAAACACAGTAAGGGGGCAGGTGATCTTTATATCCTGCTGCCTGTCATTCTTCTTGGCTTAAACCTGATGTCGATGGCTTCAAGTTTACTGCTGATATACCTATCTGTCGAGATGATCTCCATCGCGTCCTACCTGATGGTTGGCTATGTTTCAGGTACCAGCAGGCAGACCGAAGCTGCCATGAAATATGTTCTTTTCGGATCAGCGTGTTCGGCTATGATGTTATATGGAATGTCCCTGCTTTATGCCTTTACGGGAACATTGAACGTTGCTGAACCTGAATTTCTGCAAAGGCTTTCAGAGATGCCGTCGCTGGCGGGTAATGTCGCTGTCGGGCTGGTACTGGTAGGGATAGGATTTAAATTATCTTTTGTGCCCCTGCATTTCTGGAGTCCCGACGTTTATGAAGGAGCCCCCACGCCGGTAACCGCTTTTCTTTCTACAGGTCCCAAGATCGCAGGGTTCGCGATCCTGGTAAGGTTTACAGAAAGCCTGAGTCCTCAGGGAGGAGGAATGCCGGTTTTTGATTTTCAGGGAGTGCTCTCCGCTGTTGCCATTCTTTCCATGCTTGCCGGCAATTTTGCTGCGGTATGGCAGGACAACATAAAAAGAATGCTGGCTTATTCTTCAATAGGGCATACCGGGTTCATACTGATGGCCGTTATTGTTCATTCGCAGCAAGGCCTGAAGCCGCTTTTGTTTTATTTGCTTATTTATGCCATCATGAACATGGCCGCATTTATCCTTGCCGGAAGGATCGAGGATCAGACAGGAGCTGTCAGGATTAGTGAATATAAAGGGCTCGGCCGTTATATGAAGCTGGAAATGGTTTGTTTTGTGGTCATACTGATTTCCCTTACAGGGCTGCCTCCTCTTGCCGGTTTTATGGCAAAGTTCCTGGTGTTTTCAAGTGTTTTGGAGAATTATTCTGTTACTCATTCGGGGTGGCTGCTCGCATTGCTGATCACGGCTGCTGTAACTACTGTCGTTTCATTATTTTACTATTTTAAGGTTCCGCTGAATGCGTTTTTAAGGCAATCAGAAGGAAAACCTGTTGCCCCGGTTAAGCTGGATTTTCTCTCTGTTATCATTGTGATTTTATCTTCTCTTCTTCTATTGTGGGGTATATTTCCAGGGCTTATAGCCTAGGTCTGTGCTTTTTTACCCGCAGGAGACCGAGTCTTATTTTCCACTGTCCTTAAAAAAGCTTAATTTTGCGTGCTTAGTGATAATCCATGAGTGAAGCAATAAAACATGAGTGCGGAATCGCTCTCATTCGTCTGTTAAAACCCCTCTCTTTTTATCAGCAGAAATACGGTACAGCCCTCTACGGCCTGAACAAGCTGTATCTGCTGATGGAGAAACAACATAACCGAGGTCAGGATGGTGCGGGGATAGCCACAATTAAATTAGATGTAACGCCGGGAAACCGTTATATCAGCCGGTACAGGGCGATGGGTTCAAATGCAGTTTCTGAGATTTTCGAGTACGTACAGAAGAAATTTGCTGACATACAGCATACGCCGGAGCTGTTTGAAAACACCGAGTGGCTTAAGGAACATGTGAGTTTTACGGGTGAGGTCCTTATGGGGCATTTACGTTACGGCACTCATGGTAAAAACAGTATAGAAAATTGCCACCCGTTTTTGCGCCAGAATAACTGGATGAGCAGGAACCTGGTGATTGCGGGAAACTTCAACATGACAAACGTGGATGAGCTTCTTGAGCAGTTATTTGAACTGGGGCAGCATCCGAAAGAAAGAGCAGATACTGTCACTGTTCTCGAAAAGATAGGACATTTCCTGGATGCAGAGAATCAATTCCTGTTCGATAATTTTAAAGCTGAAGGGTTCAGCAATGCTGAGATCAGCCGCCTCATCTCAGATAATCTGGATGTTGCGAAGTTACTGAGACGCTCAGCAAAAACCTGGGACGGGGGGTACACCATAGAAGGGATTTTCGGACATGGTGATGCCTTTGTCATGCGGGACCCATCCGGGATAAGGCCGGCTTACTATTATTGTGATGACGAAATTGTTGTCGTGACATCTGAAAGGCCTGCTATCCAAACTGCATTTAATGTTGCCTTTGATGCCATAAAAGAGATAAAGCCCGGTCATGCTCTCATCATTAAAAAGAACGGCGAAATAAGCGAAGAACAATTTAAGGAGCCGGAAGAACATAAAGCCTGTTCTTTTGAACGGATTTACTTTTCAAGAGGAAGCGATGCGGCTATTTATGGCGAACGCAAACAGTTGGGCCGTCTTTTATGTCCGCAGATCCTGGAAGCGGTTAATTACGATTTCAAGAATACCGTGTTTTCTTTTATCCCCAATACAGCTGAAGTTGCATTTTACGGGATGGTGGATGGTTTGCATAAGCATATCAAGAAACATCAGAGAGACACTCTTTTGAACCGGGCTGATAAAATCTCTGACTCAGAGCTGGAAGAGATGCTGAGCCTTGAACCTCGTGTAGAGAAGATTGCGATCAAGGATGTAAAGCTGAGGACATTTATTACGCAGGATGCTGACAGGCAGGATATGGTATCACATGTATATGATACCACCTATGGTCTTATAAATTCCGGGCAGGATAATCTTGTCGTGATTGATGACTCTATTGTGAGAGGTACAACCTTAAAGCAAAGTATTCTCAGGATTCTCGACCGATTAGGCCCCAAAAAGATTGTCGTGGTATCTTCCGCTCCACAGATTCGTTACCCCGACTGCTATGGTATAGATATGTCGAGGATGGGAGAGTTTGTTGCTTTTGAGGCTGCCATTTCACTTTTGAAGGAGAGCGGCAGAGAACATGTTATCTGGGAAACTTACGAAAAATGCCAGGCTTCACTAACTATGAATAAAGAGGATGTAGAGAATTACATTAAAGCCATCTATGATCCGTTTACAGACGAGGAGATTGCTGCCAAGATTGCCCAGATTATATCACCCAAAAATGTTAAAGCTGAAATTAAGGTTATCTATCAGACTTTAGATAATCTTCATAAAGCTTGTCCGGCTCACCTCGGCGACTGGTATTTCTCCGGAAACTATCCTACGCCAGGTGGTAATAAGGTTGTCAACCGGGCCTTTATGAATTGGGTAGAAGGGAAGACTCAGAGAGCTTACGTGTAATGAAGATATACCCCTTCAGCAGGCAATACGTTCTGCTGAATTGTATAAAAGCGGCTGTTCAGAAATGAACAGCCGCTTTTAGTTTAAACGAGGTTTGGACTTACCGGACTCCGAAAAATCAACCGGAATCGCCGTGCAACCAGTGAAATGTGCAATGGATTGGTTTTCAATGTATTTTATGTCATATTATTTGTGCTGGCTTTATGATCGCTGTCATTTTTCATGCCGCCGCTGTTTAGTAATTTAGTTTCAGCAAATTAAAGGGAGGAAAAGAAGTCAGACCGGTGCAGTGATTTGCTTTAAAAGAACGGGACACGTTAACGCAGGGTTATGAAGACTATTTTACGTTATGAATTTGATTTTCCTCTCTTTGCAAGGGGGTATGAAGGGAATTGTCATATTGTTTTCGAAAATCCGTCTTATATTCCTCAAACAGGGGACGTCATCGATTTTCAGATAGAAGATTTTTTTGATGATGAGCAGGTCATTGCGCAATACGAACGGGTAAGGGATAGCGGACTTCTATGTGCCGAGAGGCTGTATACGAGGTACAAAAAAGATGAAATGGAAATTGTGATCCTTCTTTACGCAGAAGAACATTTTCAGTTAAATTCTTCCGGCTCACACAAAGAGACATTAGAGGAAGCTTTTCTTTGCTCTGTTTGACTGTCAGACACGTTCTGAATTCTTTAAAGGCGGACTTTTCAGTCCTCCGAACCGTAATGGGGGCATCTTACCTTATCACCTTCCCTTTACTGAGGCGTCAGATAGTCAATGACTTATTCTAAAGTAGTGTTGTTTCGATAATGTAAATGTTTACTCATTGCTCATTATTGTTGCTCTTTCGTCCTGATAAAATCCAAGAAGTTTTCCTGTTTCAATATTTTTGAAATAGAGCGTCATGCCCAGCGGGAGATTGTCGGTAAGCCTGCAATACAGATGGAGGTTTTTCATCCAAATCCTGGCTTTTTCCTCGTCGGCCCATAACTCAGGATAGAGATAAACAGTATTATCCTTAATGTTGATGGCCTTCGTTTGTAAGAGCTTGGTTACTGATTCTATTGCTTTGGCAGAACCAGTCATAAGGGATTGTTCCTTTGCGGTTTTCAGGTCTTTTAACATAGTAATTAAGTTCGGTGTTTAATCAAAATTAACGAAATTGAATTATAAAATCAAGTGTTTCTTTGACTTACATTTGGGACCGGTAGCTGATCCCAATTTTGGAAGCTGTCGGGGCCTATGATTCATTCCGGACATTTAATGAACGAATCCGAACAATTTGATTTAGTGGGGATTTGTATAAATGCTTGGTTCTTAAGTTTTTGTCTTTCTGGTATGATATTGCTAAAACAATATCCAAAACATATATCTCCCGGTTTAATTCGATGATGAACTTCAATAACATTAAAGTTTCTATGCGGTATCTGATCCGTAACAAATCTTATACATTGCTGAATATGGCGGGGCTCTCAGCAGGAATAGCTGTTGCGTTGATGATTGGATTATGGGTGCACAATGAATATTCATATGATAAGTTTTTGAATAATTACGATAGCATATACCAGGTAAGGCGCAATTACAATAGTAATGGAGATACCTTAAATTTCACAACAACGTCTTTAAAGCTGGCTGATGCACTGAAGCGGGTACCTGGCATCGAGTTCGTGGCAGAAACAGACTACTTTTCGAGGCACACGCTTAAAGCCGGAGAGAAAAAAATAATACTAACGGGGGGACAGGTAGCCAGTGATTTCCTGAAGTTATTCGACTATAAACTCCTTCGGGGTAATGCCTCTTCAATTCTTTCCGATCCTTATTCCATCGTACTTACGGCAAAGGCTGCAAAGAAACTGTTCGGTGAAGGAAATGCCATTGAAAAGCTGGTTCGTTTTGATAATATGCACGACCTGAAAGTTACCGGTATTCTGGAAGATATTCCTGCCAACTCAAGTCTCCAGTTTGATTTCCTGGTTCCGTTCAGCTATATGGAGGCATCTCAATCATGGGTGAAAGAGGCGCGGACGTC
>JBQGEO010000126.1:0-4979 GCA_052039655.1 Pararcticibacter sp. | reverse complement strand
CAATTTGAATATTCAGAAACAAATCTCAGGATTATAACACCCGCAAGTTTGTACAGGAAAAGGCTCCACGTCATTTTACGGATGATCTTTAGGCAATCTGCGTTTTTTTTTTAAAACGCCGTTGTGGGTTTTGACCTCAGGTGACAAGTTTTACCCGATAAAATAAGATTGGTGAATAACCTGATTTGTTAAGACGGATTAAGAACTTTCTCAAACGCTTTTCTCGCCGCACCCCTGAAATAGACTTCGCCGCAATAGACATATCCCATTTTTTCAAAGATCTTCAGCATCGCACCGTTATCAAAATTAGTATCCGCTTTAACGCTGAATATATGACGGTCTTTTGCAAATTCCTCAATCGCTCCGAGGATCGTCTTTGCCAGGCCCTTTCCAAGGTGGCTTTCTGCCACGGCAATTCTATGGAATACAACGAAGTCTCCATTCGTCAGCCATTGTCCTTCGATATTGGCATAAGCAGGTTCATCGTTAATGAGTATTGCACAATAACCAGCAATTATATCTCCTTCTGTCAGGACGAATCCTGCATCTTTTTTAATGTCATTCTCTATAACAGCTGGATTGGGATAACCGTCCTGCCATTGACTGCTGCCGTCTTCTTTACGACGTCGTATCGCATGCTGCAGGATTTCCCAAATTTCTGCTACATCCTCAATATGTGCTTTTCTAAAACTATATTCCATTTAAACTTAATATGGGCCTATAATGCCAGTGCACAGTGCAGTTGTTTCTTCACTGCAAAGGATCATAAGCAATAATGTAAAAATAGGCAAATAACTTAAATAGCTATATTGACTCCTGACCTAACCCTTGTCTGCCCGTTTATTAGAAAATTCAAGAACCAAATAGCCCGCTCTGGTGTTTAATGACCGTACTAAAAAATATTTACATGCTATTAGGGTCCACCAATCCCCGTCAACAAAATGGAAATGAAGAAGCATTGATCATTCAGCTGATGACTCAAAAACGATATGCTGAAGCTTATATTCTACTAAAAAACGAACCTCCGGGCGAACCTTCAACCCAATACAACCTGGCATTGTGCCATTACAGCGCTGGTAATTATCAGGAAGCACTTATCTGCCTGGATAATGCGCTGCGGGCTTTATCACCGGGGAATTATCCAGCCAAGGTTCCTGCGGACCAATTTTATCATGTTATCCGTCAGATGCAAAATCAAACAAACGATCATCTTGAGGGAATTACAAAAAAATACGTTACACTTTTCAGGGATCTTGTGCTTGACCACATTATACGACTGCAAACGGATTGCTGGCTGAAGTCAGGTAACTTTCCTAAAGTAGTGGAAACCGCGAAACCTCTTGAACGCAAAAATTATAAAAACATTACCGAAGCCCTTCAATTGGCAACTAAATAATATTATTATGAATAATGACTTCAACCGGATCAGGGATGCGTATCAGCGCAATATGTTCGCTCATGGCAGCAATGAAGCGGATATCGAGGCCCTCTATAAAGATTTATCTGATGTAAAGATCGTCAATGAAAATGACGAAAGCCTGTTCCACCTGGCTGCCCGTTTTACAGACACCGCTGGTATTCAGTTCCTGAAAGATGCTGGGCTCAAACCCGGGACCGACAAATACGGCAACACACCTTTGCATGCCCTGACGGCCACACGCTTCGACATAAGTAACCCTGATCAGAATGCTAAAGCAGAAAAAATCTATGATACAGCTAAACTGCTTTTAGATCTGGGGGTGAATCCCAAAAAGAAAAATGATTCAGGCAAGCTGGCCTACATTGAATCGGGATTGCTTTACATGTATCCATTCCTGGAAGCAATGGGTGATGCTGGCGTAAAAATGGATGCTACAGCCGAAGAAGGCAAGAATCTGCTGCACCTGATCTGTGATAAGCTGGTTCATCGCAAAAGCTTACCCGGCGCCATAGAAGCTGCAACGAAAACAGTTCGGGTACTGCTTGAAAAGAGTGGGATAGACCCCGAAGATAAAGATATCTTTAATACAACGCCGTTAACTTATGCACAACGAAGTGGGGTGAAAGAAATTGCGGCTCTCATATCCGGAGATGAAAATGACACCGTCGGTGGCGGGATGAACATTCATGAAGCCGTACTTAACCGGGATACGGAAGCTCTGGAGGCGATAATCAAAGCGGGGGCCGACTTGAATGAGTTGTCTGATCATTATCGCCGCACTCCCCTGATGCTGGCCTGTGAATATCCCTCGGCTCCGATGGTGCATTTACTCGCAAGTGGGGGGGCAGACGTCAATTTTCGGGCAGGAAGCGGCGAAACAGCAGTGTTTTATCTGATTACGAAAGCTATAGGTAATTTTGGCCGCGGAATGAGTAAAGACATCAAGGATATCAGGCTGATGCTGAAGACTCTGATACAACATGGGTTGGATCTGAACGCTCCGGTGAATAATAACAGCGACACGGCTTTAAACCTGGTTTGTCAGGCCGGATATCTGGCCGATCTGAATACAATACTTGCTGAAGAGTTGATTGAAGCAGGATGCGATATAGACAAGCCTGATATGAACGGTAAAACTCCATTAATGTCATTCGCCGAGCGGGGAAACGAAAATCAGTACAGCATTACCGAGCTTCTGATTGACCAAAATGCGGATACTACCCGCGCTGACGGAAAAGGAAATACCGCCTTGATGTATGCGGCAGCAAACCCTGATAAAATGTCTGCTAAAAGAATCGTATCGCTGATTCTGGAAAAAGATTCATCCAGCGCCGGTCATGTCAATAACGCAGGACAAACAGCAATGGATCTGGCTGTGCAAAACGATAATGAAGCCGTAGTGAAGCAACTGCTTGAAGCTATGGTTTAAAGAAACTGTACGAATATGGATAATATGTTTTTAAATGCATGTAAAAATGCGCAAAAAGGAGTAATTCAAGCCTTTTTGAAAAAGGGAGGTATCAATGTCGACAAGCGTGATGCGCTGGGTAATACTCCTTTATATTACGTTTGTAATAAAGGAGCGAGGGATGTTGTCAAACTGATCATAGATGCCGGTGCAGATGTTAATCTGGCGAATAACATAGGTGAAAGCCCCTTGCACTGTGCCGCCCGCAATGGTAATAAAGATGTGATTAAATTACTTGCAGATGCCGGGGCGGATCTCAATGCCGGAAACAACCAGGGACAAACACCTGTATTCTATGCAGTACTGGCTCATAAAACAGAAACGGCATTATTTTTTATCTCGCTCGGTGCTGATACCGCACTAAAAGATAATGCCGGGTATAGTATCCTGGATCATGCTACCGCCAATGGAATGAGAGACCTGGTTACTGCCTTGTCTTCAAATGGCGTCTCGCAAAAAGACGATCATGGTAATACCCCCTTGCACCAGGCCGTCTATAATAATCAGAGTGAAACGGTAATAGCGCTGCTAAAATCAGGATCTTTGAATGTAAACGACTTAAATAATGATGGTGTAAGCCCGCTTATCCTGGCTGTCAATAATTCGAATATGCACCTGGCAGAGATCCTGATTAAAAGTGGGGCAGATGTAAACCAGCATGTATTGAGTGGCAATTCAGCCCTGCATTATGCTGCCGGAATCGGAAATCATCATCTCGGAAAAATGCTGCTTAATGCCGGTGCCGACATTAACTCCCGCAACAGTTACAGCGAAACCCCTCTTATCGTGGCTGCCCTTTGCGGACATAATGATTTCACAGCAATGCTCATCGAACAAAATGCTGACGTAAAAGCTGTCAATAATGATGGCCGGAGTGCGCTGGACTTTGCGAGCGAGAAAGGCTTTACAGAGATCGTAGAGCAACTTCTGATGGCCGGAGATTAGCAGATCTTCCCATCGGCGGATAAAACGATTTATGATGGATGAAGGTGAATTAAACACCTTCATCCATCAATACGATGACGTTAATCGTTTTTTAGTGAAGACATATCTATCACGAAACGATATTTAACATCACCCTTTAACAGTCTTTCATAAGCTTCATTGATCTGGCTAATGCCGATCATCTCGACGTCCGCAGTAATGCCATGTTTGCCGCAAAAATCCAGCATCTCCTGGGTCTCGGCAATGCCGCCGATCAGGGAGCCTGAAAAGCTTTTGCGTCCCAAAATGAGACTGAAAGCAGCAACAGGCAAGGGTTGCTCAGGAGCGCCAACGAGGGCAAGTGATCCGTCAACCCGGAGAAGGCTAAGAAACGCATTTACATCATGATCTACAGATACCGCATCGAGGATGAAATGAAGTTTGCCACGCTGGGCTTCCATTTGCGCCGGGTCTCTCGATAATACCACCTCATCCGCACCAAGACGCTTTGCTTCAGTAAATTTCGATTCTGAAGTGGTGAATGCCACCACATGTGCTCCCATTGCCTTCGCAATTTTGATACCCATGTGTCCGAGACCGCCGATACCTACTATGCCCACTTTTTTTCCTGGCCCTACATTCCAGTGGCGAAGCGGGGAATAAGTCGTAATCCCGGCGCACAGCAGCGGCGCAGTCGCTGCCAGGTCCAGGTTGCCGGGAATCCGCAGTACAAAACTTTCGTCGACGACAATTTTCTCTGAATAGCCCCCGAACGTCTGGCTGCCAAGGTGTTTGTCAGGAGAGTTATACGTTTGAATATTACCCTCCACGCAAAACTGTTCCAGCCCCTCTTGACAGTACTCACACTCTCTGCATGAATCTACCATGCAACCTACACCTACCACGTCGCCAACTTTGAACCTTGTTACGTGATCGCCCACTCTTTTGATTCTTCCTACAATTTCATGGCCCGGCACACAAGGGTAGGCCGTAAAATGCCATTCATTTCTTGCTGTGTGCAGGTCTGAATGGCAAACGCCGCAGTACAAAATATCAATCTCCACGTCATGAGGGGTTGCTTCTCTGCGTGGAATAGTCATTTGGTTTAAGGGTGCTTCGGCAGCTTCTGTGCCGTACGCTTTAACAACTGTTGTATTCATCTGCTTT
>JBQGEO010000125.1:0-10098 GCA_052039655.1 Pararcticibacter sp. | reverse complement strand
TACTGGAAAAAGTATTCGCCCGACAGTGCGTGGTTTACATATGCCTATCGTCACGATCTGTATCTTCAGAAGGCAGATGAGGCTGAGGCGACGCGGCTGACAAATGATGCGGCACCGTATTATTCTTTCATCTCTTCTAACAGTGGTTCTACTGACGAAAAAAAGTACAGTCCGGCGGTATACTGGATGAAGAATTCAAAAATGATCTTCGGTCTCCGCGAAGATAAGAGAGAGGTCGGTGAGATGACTATTATCAATAGCCTCGCCAGACCGCGACCGGAGCTGACATCATATAAGTTTCCATTGCCCGGAGACAAAGAGGTAGTAAAATATGAACTTTTCCTGTTTGATGTTTCCACCAGGAAAGGGAAAAAAATAGATGTTTCTAAATACCCTGACCAGAAGATTATCCTTCAGGGAAGCCTTGTTAACGGACGAATGGTTCTTTTTGCCGGGAACATCACTGATAATGACAAGTATGTATACTTCTTAAGGCGCTCGCGGACGAATGATCAAATGGATCTGTGCCGGCTCAATGTAGCAGAGGGTAAAGTGGATGAGCTGATATCTGAAACGTGTAAGCCACATTTTAACGATCAGCTTTTTTCGTGCCGTATTCTTAATGGAGGAAATGATATACTGTGGTGGTCTGAAAGGACGGGATACGGACAGTATTACCTCTATGACCGAAACGGCAAACTCAGGAGCAGGCAGGCTAAGGAGAAATTCGTTGCGGGAGATATTCATTCAATCGATACACTGAAGCGCAGTTTTGTTTTCGAAGGCTATGGGAGAGAGAAAGACATTGATCCTTACTACCGGATGTTTTACCGGATAAATTTCGACGGATCCGGACTGACTCTTCTTACTCAGGGGAATGGTTATCACGACCTGGTTACTTCCAGGCGCAGTGATTATTTGCTGGATACTTATTCGCGGATGGATATGCCTGCTGTGACTGTACTGAGAAATAAGGATGGGCGTTCGGTTATGGAATTGGAGAAGGACGAGATTACTATGCTTCAGAAACAGGGCTGGAAAGCTCCCCGGTTGCTGAAGGTGAAAGCTGCCGATGGCAAGACCGACCTTTACGGTGTAATGTACCAGCCTTTCAACATGGATACAACAAAAAAATATCCTGTTATTACAAATGTTTATCCTGGTCCTCAGGACGACTTCATTCCACGTAAGTTCACCATAGATGATAATTATAACCAGTCATTGGCCCAGCTTGGATTTATCGTTGTAAACGTCGCTCCGCGCGGCAGCAGTCCGCTGAGGGGACGGGATTTTCATTGCTTCGGATATGGCAATCTCCGGGACTACGCACTGGCAGACGATAAGTATGTACTGGAGAAGCTTGCTTCGGAGCATCCATATATGGACCTGAGCCGAGTAGGAATTTATGGACATTCAGGTGGCGGGTTCATGTCGGCTACTGCCATACTTACCTATCCCGATTTTTATAAAGTGGCAGTAGCTGCTTCAGGAAATTACGATCCCAATATCTACACACAATGGTGGGGCGAAACATATCATGGTGTCTGGCTGAAGGAGAAGGGTTTTGAAAGTAATATTCCTACGACTGCTGAGCTGGCGGGAAATCTGAAAGGCAGGCTTCTGCTCATTACCGGGGATGTGGATAAAAATGTGCATATGGCTAGCACGTTAAGGCTTGCTGACGCTCTGATAAAGAAGAATAAACGCTTCGATATGATGGTGCTGCCCGGAAAAGACCATGGATTGGGAGACAAGTACTACATCAACCTTATCCGGTATTATTTCACAGAGAACCTTTTAATGAAGAAGAGTGGAGACTCTGATATTGTTACGCATCAATAGTTAATTTTTTGTATGACAGATAGTTTTACGTTTAAATGCAGTATTCCCCGGTTTATCCTTGCCATGGTGGGTTTCCTGCTGTTTGCAGACAACCTAAGGGCGCAGGCGGTGTACGATGAGTCGCTTGTAGTCTCGGGGATTGTGAAAGATGAGCAAGGGGAACCCTTGCCGGGGGTAACGGTGAAAGTTCTGGAAACAAACCAGGTAAGGGCGACAGGTATCGACGGCCGTTTTTATTTTATTGCTCCAAAAGGAACTACCCTCCAGTTCAGTTTTGTTACGATGGAAACGAAGCGCGTGAAAGTGGAGAGTAAAAAGCCAATAACTGTAATCCTGAAATCTCATGATGTATCGTTAGGAGAAGTGGTGATTACGGGCTACAATCAAACTACCACAAAAAGGACCACCGGCTCCGTGGGCGTCATTAAGCCGGAGGATCTGAAAGGCAGGCCGCTGGAATCTATAGATAAACTGATCCAGGGGAAGGTAGCGGGAGTGAGTGTAAGTTCAGTAAGCGGGCAGCCGGGAAGAACAGCAAGTATCCGTATCAGAGGTACCAACACGATCACCGGAAATGCGGAGCCTCTATGGGTGGTGGACGGTGTTCCATTGCAGAAGGATATCCCGGCAATCTCAAGCAGCCAGGTAAGGGCAGGTGATTTCAACAGCATTTTTACCGGGGGGATCGCTGGTATCAACCCTAACGATATAGCAAGTGTTACAGTCCTGAAGGATGCATCGGCTGCCGCAATTTACGGCTCACGAGCTGCGGGAGGAGTAATAGTAGTTACTACGAAAAAAGGCCAGGCTGGAAAAACAGAGGTTAACTATGCCACCAACTGGTCGGTAAATATGAAGCCTCAGCGCGATGCCGGATTGATGACCTCCCCTGAGAAACTGGCTTTTGAAGAACAGCTGTGGAACGAGTTCTCGGCTGCCGGATATAGTTCAGGCGGTTATTACCCGGTAATCGGTATTACAGGGATGGTTCGATCCGGCCAGGAAAGATTTAAGGGTTGGACGATGGAGCAGCAGGATGCGTTTCTGAGAGAGGCTGCTAAAACTTCGACGGACTGGTTTGATGTCCTGTTCAGGAACTCCGTTTCGCAGAACCATTATCTTTCCTTCTCGGGAGGAACCGATAAGAGTACGCACTACTTGTCTTTAGGATATTCTCAAAATAATGGCCTTGTACAGAAGACTGGTTACGACCGCTACAATGTGAACGGCAAGATAAATATGACGCCGCATCGTAATCTTTCTATCGGCTTTATCAGTGACCTTTCTTACCAGGTTTCGAGCGCACCCTCTACTACGCAAAATCTATTTCAATATGCCTATTTCGCCAACCCCTATGAGAAGCTTTACAACGACGACGGATCCTACAGGGCGGATGAGACGTATTTTAGTTTGAAAAAGGTGAATGGGGGCGGAATTGATATATACACGCCTCCAAACGGAGTAAATATCATGAGAGAGGTGAATGAAACCAGTAATGAGGCTAAAAACTTCTCGGGAATGATTACGATGGACCTGAGCTATAAGTTTAGTAAAAACTTTCGCTTTGTCGGATTAGGCTCTTATTCTTACACGGATAACAGGAGCGATAATATTAACGGGCGCTATACCTATGCGGCGTGGAGAGACAGGCTTTATTTTGATTCGGCAACCAGTAACCGGACGTATGGATCTATCACGCAAGCTTCGTCAAACAACAGCAGTTATGTGTTAAGAGGCCAGCTTCAGTATGACAGGCAATTTGGAAGTAAGCACCATCTAAGTATGCTGGCCGGTTCGGAGATAAGACGGCAGCAGGCTAAAAGTATCTTCCTGAAACGATACGGGTATGACGAGGTTACGGGAAATTCTTCCATCCCGGTATCTCCCAAGCCTATCGCCTCAGACAAAATAGATTACAATGACCTGATATCTTATGCGGCAATGGTTGACGGACTTTCCGGGCAAAGCATTGTGGAAGATGCTTTTGCTTCTTTTTATGCATCGGCAGATTATGTGTTCAATCAAAAATATATTGCAAGTCTTACCGCCAGGACAGACGGATCCAACAATTTCGGAAGCGATCAGCAATTTAATCCAACCTGGTCTTTCGGACTTGCCTGGAATATGGACCAGGAGGACTTCTTTGAGCGGCTGAAGCCTGTTTTGAGTTCTTTGAGCTTAAGAGTTGCTACCGGGTATACGGGAAATGTAAACAGAACCGTTTTTCCTCAGCTTATCATGGATTATTCGAGTACATTCCGGAAAACCTATGACGATTACTACCGGATGGGGGATATAAGAAACGCTCCTAATGAAAACCTGCGTTGGGAAACCACCCGTGACCTGAAGGCCTCTATTGATTTTGGCTTCATTAAAAACCGTATTACGGGAGCGCTTGAGGCATATACGCGGACCAGTAAGGATCTTGTAACGAAACTCAGGGTGCCTGCCAGCACTGGATTTACTGATCAGTCCTTTAATACTTCTGAAACAGTAAACAGGGGTATGGAACTCACACTTAGTAGCATTAATATAAAGAGGAAGGATTTCGTTTGGCGGACAACGGTGAATGGTGCCTATAATCAAAACGAACTTACACGGTTTTTCACGCCTACCGGTACAGGAAATGCTTCTGCCGGTAACGTGGTGGGGTATCCTCTCGGATCTGTTTTCGGAGGAAAGATTATTGGAATTGATCCTTCTTCCGGAATATACAAATATCAGCTGCGTCCGGATGCTGTTATTAACCGTATGGCGGACCTGCAAAATCCGGATAACTATCTTTTCTATTTAGGCACGTCTACTGCGCCTTTTACCGGCGGGTTTTCTACTTCGGCAACCTACAAAAGGTTTTCGCTGAGCGTGGGTGGGAATTATTCTATAGGAAGTAAGATACTAGACAGGATTGATCCTCCGATGAATTATTCCTCCATTCAGTCCTCTTCTTCGTCAACAGGCAGAGAAGCTATCCCAGGCCTTTATAATGATTTGTATGTGAATCATGTAAATGTCCCGAAAGACAGAGCACTTTTCTGGTCTGCATCTAACCCTGCCACCTCGGGCTATCCCAGGCTGATCGATTATTATGGAGCACCTATTGGGTTGAGCCTGGATAATCCGACTACATCCACTATTACGAATGCGTCTATGCTTTCTAATGTTTCTTATCTGAGAGTAGGGTCTTTTATGTTCTCCTATTCTCTGGCAGAGCAATATCTGAAGAGACTGCATCTCGAATCTGTTGGCTTGTCTATCTCGGTAAGTAACCTCTTTACCGTGACGAATTATAAAGGGATAGACCCTGAAACTCCGGGAGCCGTATATCCGCTGACCCGGTCTTTTTCATTTGGTATTAATATAGGCTTATAACGAAAAGGTATGAAAAGATTTATCTATTTACTATTACCCCTGCTCTTGTTTTTGTCATCCTGCGACCGTTACCTGGATATAAAGCCGAATGGCAGAACAATTCCCAATACAGCTGATGAATTTGCGTCTCTATTGCATTCGAGGCTGAACAGGCTTGATTATGGCTCGGATGAACCCCTTCTCAGATCTGCGGCCGATATGCTTACACTGGAGTGTTACTCAGAAAACCTTGATGCCAGTCTCACCGATCTCACAGCGGGGAGGACTCTGCCAATCTATGCCGGATCGGATATTAATAAGCAGAGTTCCCGTTACGCTAGCCTGTATTCGGTTATTAAAGACTGCAATATTATAATCGGCAATATGCAGGGAAATGATGAGTACTCTGGTAAAGTGCTCGGAACTGCTTACGCGATGAGAGGAGTGGCTTACTACAACCTGTTAAGAGAGTTTTGTGAAGCTCCCGGCCAAGCTGATCAGCCGGGTTTGCCCCTGGTGAAGGAGTTTGATATGGAGGCGAAACCAGCCCGCAGCACATACCGGGAGACTGTGAGTTTTATAGCGGGCGATTTGGAAAAAGCCCTGGAATATAAGATGCATGACAGCATTTTTCGATTTACAGAGGACGTTGTACAGGCATATCTGGCGCGTTTGCACTTCTGGACAGAAAGTTGGGATAAGGCTATTCCTTACGCGGAAAACTTGTTGAATAAATATCCGATGCTATCAGATTCCAGCTATGCGAAGATGATAAAATCGAGAAATGGACAAAGCGGGAATATGATTCTGCGAAGCTATATTTTTAATGATCAGTCTGCGGATATTACCTATAACAGCAGCATGCAGGTGATAAAAGCGCGGCCTGTATCAAAAGGATTTGCCGACCTCTTTCCTAAGACGGAAAAGGATATCCGGGATACTCTTTCTTTTAACAAAAAACGTGAGAGTGTTAAAAATCTGATCTCTTGTATTCGTACTGATGAAATGTGCCTGATCCTGGCAGAGGCGTACGCCCATAAGCAGGATAATAACAGGGCCTTGTACTACTTGAACATGATAAGAGGTAAAAGAATTAAAGAGTATGTTCCTTACACGATGTCAACCTTGCCAGAGGTAAATTTCAACGCAACCATTATAAAGGATGCTACAGGAAAGCAACTGACGCCGTTGATGCAGGCTATCCTGAATGAAAGACGAAAGGAGTTATTCGGTGAAGGCGATCGTTTTTATGAGCTGAAACGCAATGGAAGCCCTGAATTCTGGGTAGCGTCCAACGGTTTTAAGTATGTGATGCACTCTTTTTTGTATACCTATCCTTTTCCCAGGATAGATGTGGATATAACGGCTGGGCTCGTTCAGAATCCGGGATATGATAGTTTAAAATAGAAAATCATGAAGAAGTTAATAATTATAATGGCTCTTTTCGCTATTGCGCTGAATGCTTGCAAAAAGCCGGATGAGGTGCCTCCTTACAAAACCACTTATGAGCGGGAGTTTGGTATCCCGCAACCGAGCCTCCTGACAGATTGGGAACGTGCTGAGATTGAAGCGAGGACGGAAGAATATGAAAGTAGTATCAATAAATAATAATTAAGTGTTAGTATGTTTAAATCAGGACTATTAAAGTTGAAGCATGCCTTACTGGCATGTGTGATTGGGGTGGTTGCCTTACAATCGTGTAAGAAAGACGACTCGGCTCCCGAACTGAGTGTGTCAATTGAAAAAGCAGTGTATGATATTGCTCCAAGTGGCGATGTGACTGTTAAAGTGGTAGCTGGTGGGAATGTTGAACAGGATGTAACCGTTCCGTTCATTTTGGGCGGAAGTGCAGTTAAGGGAACGGATTATAATGTTTCTTCTGAGGCTTTTGTAATTAAGGCCGGTACTAATTCTGCTGAAGTGAAACTGACTGTGACGACTTCATTTTCAAGGGACAAAAGTGTGAAGCTGGAACTCGGAAACTTGCCCGGAGGGCTTAAGGCCGGGTCGAATGCCAGTACGGTGATCGGTGTAAATGGCATCGTTGTTTATTCATTTGAGAAAAAGAATAATACGATGACTTCTACGGCAGAAGTGACTGTCTCTCTGAGTACTGCAACCGGAGCCTATGTAGCTGAAAAGGAGATCCGTATTCCTGTGCAGGTAGATGCAACTGCTTCTACTGCTGTATTGGGAACTCATTTTACTTTTGCTGGTACCCAGGAAGTGGTTATCCCGGCCGGAAAATCACAGGGAAGCCTAACTCTTAACTTCGTTAAGCTGGAAAGTGGAAAAGACAAAGTTGTGCTTAAAGCAGGTTCGTTGTTGAGCAATTTCGCTCCGGGTGCCAATGAAAAAAGCTCTATTGTTATTTTTGGAAGCTCTTATGACCAGCTTAAAGGAACGTGGAAATATGTTGAATTTTCAAATTATGATTGGCTTGTGATGAATAGTAGTTATGCAGATGATGAGAAACTTTTGCCGACCCATAATTCTTCTTCCGATAAGTTGAGTTTTACAGATGAAGGTTTGAAGATAGAAATGACCGGGGATATAAAGAATTATTTCAGAGATGCTACACTTACAAACCTTGGTGAGATAGATGAGCGTTTACAAGAGGTACCGGGATTTCCAAAGGTAAAGATGCAATTGGTAAAGCTTTCTGCTGCAAATGTTAACTTTTCTTCGAGTAAGCAAAATGTAAGGGAAGCTGAAATTGGCTTCAGGTATTATAGAAACGGGAACAAGGATATGCTGGAAGTGACTGTTAGAGATTATGAACCTACTGACTTCTTGCAGAATATCTGGAGTTTTTATAAAAATGACCCAAGTAAGATGACACAAATGCCTATTCGTTACCAATTTGAGAGAGTGAGCAACTAATATACATTTATATATCATTCAGGAAAAAGGAGGATAGCGATGCAAGCTATTCTCCTTTTTTGCTTCTATTGAGGGCTATAGGGCAATCCTTATCGGTCATAATACCGAATCCCTATTCCAACTAAAAGTGTTTGGCCGCCAAATACGTTCTGGCAGTTAATTTGCTCCTGTTTTCGGTAAAATATATCATCTATGAATTTAAAACGAATATTCGGAACGATATTAACAATTTTGGGCGTTGTAGGTCTTATATATGCTGCTTATGGGTTTGTTCAGAATGAAGGTTCCTGGCGGGAGCTTCTTGTTTACGGTGTGTTGGGGATTATCTTTTTCTCAACTGGAGTAGGACTGATAAAGACCACCAGTGATGTTGCTAAGCTATAGGTTCTACAACTGAGCTCTTAAAGTATGCAGCCTGCCCCCTTGGTTCTGATCAGAAATTTCAATCTTTC
This sequence comes from Pararcticibacter sp., assembly GCA_052039655.1. GTDB lineage: Bacteria > Bacteroidota > Bacteroidia > Sphingobacteriales > Sphingobacteriaceae > Arcticibacter. The sequence continues at coordinate 1,573 of JBQGEO010000125.1, read as the reverse complement.
TGATCTCAGGCCCTTAAATAAAAAATAAGGGCTGGTTGTGAAACCAGCCCTTGTACCTTGGCAAGGTATAATTGATTGAATTATAATTTCTCTCTTAGTGATTCGATCAGGCGTCCGCCTTTGTAGTAGTAGCGTTGCCAGTAAGACTCATTCAGGTTGCTGATCATAACGCCTCTGCTGCTTGACGCATGAGCAAATTTATTATTGCCGAGATAGACACCTACATGTGAAATAGCCCTGCTCCTGATCTTAAAAAATACAAGGTCGCCTTCCTGAAGATCATCTTTGCTTACAGGGTTAACCATGCTGAATATATTTCTTGAGTTGTTGCCGATTACGGTATTGAATACTTTTTCATACAGTTCAAAAGCAAAACCTGAGCAATCGATCCCTCGTTTGGTATCACCACCGAGGCGGTAAGGGGTACCAACCCAATCATAAACGAATTGATATAACTTAACGTTCGAGGTAGCTGATACAGCCACACCCATTATCTGAGAGAAGTAATCTTTAGCGAGATTATCCGGATCTTCGGTAGATTTCTTAGTTGTTTGCGCCTGGGTAGACACACATGTAAATACTACTAGTATTGCTACTATTAATTTTTTCCCCATTCTAAACATCGTTTATCAGTTAAACAACAAGACTTATAAACGCCCTCTTGTATTGTTTTTAAATACGAGCAGTGCAAAGCTAAATAAATATTATTCATATGCAAGCGTTTGTTGTCTTATTTTAACAACTTTTAACAGAGTTCCGTATAGAAAACTATACAAGAGAGCGATAAAAGAAGTTACTAGTCCTCTTATACATGTATGCCAGATTTATGTTTCAAAAAAAATTTTATTCTCTTGTGATGTTTGGGTTTTCTGACATCCTAATCGCTCTTTGATAATGGTGTAGAATAGGCCTACGTTGGGAGATTAATTGTTTGCCAGCGAACCCCTGAGATGTCTGTAGCGGGAGTGAAGGATTTGGAGTGTGTTGGTATTCAGTTTTATAAGATGAAGGCAGCAGAAAATAAAAATACTTTGTTGTTTGTTCTTTATGCAAGTTATATATTTGCACGAAATGAGCGTACTGCTTTAGATGAACCAGGCAGAGCCTGAAGTTTTTCAGGTAAGTGTCTAAAGAATAACAGTCACTCAATTTCGGGATGTAGCGTAGCCCGGTATCGCGTCAGCATGGGGTGCTGGAGGTCGCAGGTTCGAATCCTGCCATCCCGACATTAAGGACCCTCAAATAGGTTCAAAACCCTCTAAATCATACAATTTAGAGGGTTTTTTGCGATAATTGAAAAATTATAACCCAAACACACCCAAACAATTATCAACTTCTCAATGCCTATTTCGCACCCTGTTTTTAATCTGTACTAATTGTTCGATGTGTTTTGCCGGCGATCGGTTTGGTCGCCCCTAAAGGTTTTAAAAATTAATCTGCTCCGCGAAGCTTCAATGAGCTGAGCCGGGCAATGACAAAAAAGCTTGGAAAGGCCATCAAACGTGCTGCTCGTTATTAGATCACATTTCTCTGAGCAGTGAAGGAGCGGCTTCAGAAGGGGAGTGGTCTTTAC
>JBQGEO010000124.1:0-3942 GCA_052039655.1 Pararcticibacter sp. | reverse complement strand
ATTTTCATTGTCATGCACGATAGAATACTGTTAGTACTGAGCCTGTTATTTGTTGTTTTTTTATTAGTGATGCTGGCAAAGCGGGTAAAGATCGCGTATCCCATTTTCCTGGTCATTGCCGGCTTGGCTATCAGCCTTGTTCCGGGGCTGCCGCGTTTGCATCTTGACCCCGAGCTGGTGTTCCTGATTTTTTTACCGCCCCTGCTCTACGAAGCAGCCTGGTATACCTCCTGGCATGATTTCTGGAAATGGAAAAGGCCGATCATTCTTCTGGCCTTCGGGCTTGTTTTCCTGACGTCAAGCATTGTTGCCTGGGCAACATCTTCGATGATTCCAGGTTTTACACTCGCTTTAGGCTTCCTGCTTGGGGGGATTGTATCTCCTCCTGATGCCGTGGCAGCCACTACCGTTCTCAAAGGGATGCCTGTTCCGAAACGCTTGCTTGCCATACTGGAAGGGGAGAGCCTGGTGAACGATGCTTCCTCCCTGATCGTTTTCAGGTTTGCTCTTGCAGCGGTGCTAACGGGGACATTTTCTGTTCAGGATGCATCTTTGCAATTTGTACTGGTTACCGGGATGGGAATAGTAGTGGGGCTAGCCGGAGCTCACATTTTGTACGTCATCCACCGGTTTTTGCCGACAACGCCAGCGATAGATGCTGCCCTGACCGTCATGACGCCTTATATTCTTTTTCTTGCTGCCGAGCATTTTCACTTCTCTGGCGTGATGGCGGTGGTCTCGGGAGGATTGTTCCTGTCCTGGCGGTCACATGAGGTTTTTCGTACCGGTAACACCAGGCTGAATATGCTCGGGGTGTGGACGACGATGATCTTTGTGATGAATGCACTGGTCTTTATCCTGATCGGACTGGCGTTGCCTGAGATCATAGAGGGACTGGGCGATTATTCCATCGCGGAAGGGATTAAATACGGGCTGTTAGTTAGTGCGCTTGCCGTTATCGTCAGGATCGCGTGGATATATCCGACCGCTTTTGTTCCCCGCTGGTTAAGCTCTTCAGTAAGGCGCGATCCTCCTCCGGGATGGAAAGGGCCGCTGGTGATCGGTTGGGCGGGAATGAGAGGGGTGGTTTCTCTGGCCACCGCGCTTTCTATCCCTCTTTACATGGCCAACGGAAGCCCTTTCCCGCACCGGAACCTGATCGTCTTTATCACGTTTGTGGTCATCTTTGTGACGCTCGTGTTCCAGGGGCTCACCCTTCCTTTTTTGATCAAACTGATCCGTCTCCGGGAGATTGATCCCATCGTTCGCCAGGAAGAGCAGGAAACGGGGATCCAGCTAAGCCTTGACCAGGTGGCATTCCGCTACATCAAAGATCATTGCAGCAAGCGCGTGGAAGAAAATGAATTGCTGGCTTTATATAAAAACGGGTTGGAGCGCGATATTGCCGCAAATGAACAGCGCCTTGAATCTCTGGAGTGTGATATTACGGAACTGGATCAGATCCGGTCTTACCGGAAGGCTTTATCTGAAGTATATGCCGAGCAGCGCAAAGAACTATTCAGGTTGCGGAAGTATAATCTTTTTAGTGACGAGGAGATTAGGAAAGCGGAACTTCAGCTTGACCTGAATGATCTGAAGATTAGCGGGAGCGGACATTAAGCCGGGAGGGATCCATTCAACGGATTCCTCCCGGGGAGAATTTAAGTAAGAGCAACGTTTTAGTTTTTGACCCTGAATTTCAATACGGTAAAAGAATAAGGAGCCAGCTCAAGTGTAGTTTTTCCGCCGATGTCTGTTTGGCTTATCACCGGACGGACATCCCTTTCTGCCGGGTTTCCACAGATCACCGTTTTGTCTGCTTTCCCCGATTCCGGCCTGAACGCCTGAAGATCAAGGGAAGTGTTTACCGGCACCGGAAGGATATTCACCAGTTTTACCACAAGCTCATTTGTTTTGTTGTTCTTCACCACCGAACAGGTAATGCGCTTCTTCACCTGGTCGTGTGTATTTGATAATTACACAGCAGAGGGGATATATTGGTCACCTGCATTCCGCCCATACAGTTGCTGTACATAATATCCCGTTGTGGGTTTCACTTCTGTATTATTGAAATAGATCAGGTCCGGGTTCCACTGGGTGTGATTTTCCCGTGCTAACAAGGGGGCATAAGAAGCCATCTCTACCACGTCCCCGTTTCTTTCCAGAGAAGTGAGATAAAGTGCTTCTGCAAGGGCAGTTTCCAGGTTAGTCTTGTTTCCGCCGGGGAGGCTCGCCGCATATTCTCCCAGGTAAACTTTGGATTTGGAGCGGTCGTAGCGGTCATAGAAATCCTGGTTGTTAATGAACCACCCGGGCGATTGATAATAATGCTCATCCATTACCGGGATATTCAGTTCTGAAGCTATCTTCCAGCCCTCCTCATAATCGGAGCCTTCAAAGAACGGGCCTGCTGTTCCAATCACGGTAATTTCCGGGTGAGCCTTTTGCAGAGCTTTGTAAATCATCTCAAAGCGCTCGCGGAAAACATCTGTGATCATATCTTCATTCCCAATCCCGATATACTTCAGGTTAAAGGGCTTGGGATGCCCGGCTTCTGCACGTTTCCTGCCCCAGACCGTATTTGGAGCTCCGTTGGCATATTCCACGAGGTCTATAATGTCCTGGATGTATGCCTCCATTTCATCCATCGGAATACCTCCCTGCTGTCCGCCTCCTCCAGTGGAAGAGTTTTGGCAAGGGACACCCGCTGCAATGATCGGTACAGCTTCAGCTCCTATATCTTCGCAAAACTGGAAATACTCAAAATATCCAAGTCCCATGCTCTGATGGTAGTTCCAGATGTTGCGGTCGCCTTTTCGGCTCTCGAGCGGACCGATGCTGTTTTTCCATTTATAGATATTGGCGATGCCGTCGCCATGAGCCACACAGCCTCCGGGAAAACGAACAAACCGGGGATGTATATCGGCGATGGCTTGAGCAAGGTCGGCACGGAGGCCATTTTTCCTGCCTTTAAATGTTTTTTGGGGGAACAGCGACACCATGTCAAGTACTAAGCGACCTGAACTGAGGGGCTGTATTTCGAGATGGACGTCCGATGCATCAGCGGAGGGGATCAGAGTGCTCTTTTGAGATTTCCAGCCGCCTGCCGGAACTGTTATGATGGTACTGGCAAGAACTCCCTTGCTGTCGCTTACAAGTTTTATCGCCAGTTTGTTTCCTTTTCCCAGTACCAACCCGGTGAATGCCGAAAAGAGATAGGGATCGCCTTTCTTTACAGCGATGCCATCGTAGCCTGTGTTTACGAGTGACGCGCCGGGCTTCTCCACCGTCAGCACCGCATAATGAAGATTATTCGGATGCACAGGTTTCACCGAGTCGATCCTGAAGCTGGCGTTTTCTCCCTTCAGGCTCCAGCAAGAGCTGCTGTTCCAATGCTTATCCTGGTATTTCTTATCCCGGGGGTGATATTCAAAATCCCGGTTCTGGATCAGTTCTGCATACAAGCCGCCGTCTGCCCCGTAGTTGATATCTTCAAAAAACACACCCGTCAGCATTGTACTGATTTTTTTTGCTTCGCCGGGATGAAGCACGATCTCTGCATCTACGGTCTTCAACCCTGCGAAGCGGTTTGCGTCGTCTTTGGTTGTTTCAGCGTTCTGGATGGCTTTGTATTGTTGCAGGTCGTATGCTTTTATCAGGCCCTCAACAAGGGCCCATGCCACGCGGTGAACCTGGCCCTCTACCTTCTCACCCTGAAGAGAAACGGTTGTTCCCAGGTTTGTATAAGCTGAGGCTGTTATTTTTTCAACAGGCGTATAGCTTTTGAAATCCTTCGTTTCCGTGCGGAAGAATTCATTTCCTGAATCGGCATAAACAATGGTATACTTACCTGTGCTTTTGCTGTAAGAAATTACGGGGCGAAGTACATTCCTGCCCTTTTGAACATAAGGATAATTCTGAGGCCGCCAGTTAATGAGATCT
>JBQGEO010000123.1:0-4885 GCA_052039655.1 Pararcticibacter sp. | reverse complement strand
GTCTCAGTCCCCAGCGGAGACGGATTTTTGAAATGCGTGTCATGTATGAAATGGGGATTGATGAAATTGCATGCCAACTGAACATCTCCCAGTCTGCTGTGAAAAAACAATTATATGAGGCAAGGGACTTTATTAAAGTTTATTTGCATCAGAGCACGGGGTGGCCGCTTGTTTTTATCGCCTTTTGTAAGGTTTTTTGCACTTTTTTTAAGGTGTGAGTATCTGAAAACAAGTTATTGTTAAGTTTTTGTTATTTTTTTCTAAATCGGAGGTGTACTTTTTAAAAGCTAAATCGTCTTAGTATTAAAAAGGGATGATGCGGGCATGCGCATCGTTCGTTTGATATCAGATGAATATAGAATTTGAACGCATTTTAAGGATTTTGGACCGGTTCGCTACCGGAGATGCTTCTGATGAAGATAAGAAAGTGTTTGGCATCTGGCTGAAGACGGCAGATACCAGCGATTATAAAAAAGCTTTAGACTATTATCAATCCTTGTTAAATGAAGTGGCCGTTCCTGAACCGTATAGTCTTGACTCTCTGGCAGAGATTGAAAAAAGAATAGACCAGTATGAAAAAGGCAGGAGTACGAGGCTGAGAGGGCTGCGGCTGCCGGTATGGAAAGCTGCTGCCGCGGTGATTCTGATTGCATTGATCACACTGCTTTACAAATCCTTTAATCCGTCTGAGGACAGGCGGGCAGATCATGTAGCTGATATAGCGCCCGGGGGAAATAAGGCTGTCCTTAGGTTGTCCGATGGCTCTGTTATCGCGCTGGACAGTGCGGGAAAAGGAATATTGGCGCACCAGGGCAATACATCAATATTAAAGTCAGGAGGCGGGCAGTTAACATATAATACCCGTTCTTCCGGTACGTACAAATCGTCAGAACAGATGTACAATGTCCTGAGCACTCCAAGGGGGGGGCAGTACCGGCTTTTACTTCCCGACGGAACTAAGGTTTGGCTGAATGCGGCGAGTTTAATCAGATTTCCTGCTGCTTTTACAGGTGAGGAAAGGAAGGTAAGCATTTCGGGAGAAGTTTATTTTGAGGTGGCCAGAAACAGAAAGATGCCTTTCCTGGTAGAGGCGGGCGGAGTTTTAGTCAGGGTGCTTGGGACGCACTTCAATGTAAAAGCTTATCCTGATGAAGAGATTATACAAACGTCTTTAACGGAAGGCCTGGTGAAGCTTCAGTCGAACGCCGTATCAGTAGAGCTAAAGCCAGGATATAAAGCATCAATCCCTGTAAAGGGCAGGGAGTTTTCAGTAACTCCGGCAAATCTAAAAATCGATCTGGCCTGGAAAGATGGCGTATTCAGGTTTGACAATGCCGATATGAAGGATGTGCTGAAGGAAATTTCGAGATGGTATGATGTGGAAATTATTATGGATGAGCGGGTTTCCTCTCACGCATTTGTTGGCGAGATAGACCGTCATTCTAATTTGTCGGAAGTTCTTCTGATCCTCGAAGCCGGAGGAGAAGTAAAATTTGATATACAAGGAAAAAAGCTCATTGTTAAGCCGGCTTGAAACATGGATAAATAACCGAATTGTTCACCATTAAAAAAAGAAGTATGAAAATATAAACTACAAGCTAAAGCAATCATCTTACGAAAAAACGGACTCTGCTGGAACAGAGCCCGTTGAAATCAGCCGATTGGCGTCGGCTGTGTGAGTCGGGCTAAAAAATAGACTTTGAAATGAATTGATCAACCCCAACACAACAAAGGTATGCATAATAACTTATGTCTTAAAGTCTTGTCTCTTACAGGATTTCTTTCTCACAAAATTCTTTTGGTGATGAAACTCTCAATGATTCTTCTTGTCGCATTTAATATTCACGTCTCTGCCAGCGTATACTCCCAGAAGGTGTCGCTGACACAGACAAATGCGAGCCTTCCTCAAATTTTTCAGGACATAGAGGCGCAAACCGGTTTCCGGTTTTTTTACGACAATAACCTGGTAAGGAAACTGGACAATATAAGTATCAGTGCAAAGAATGAAGACCTGGAGCTTGTTCTGAACAGGTGTTTGAAAGATGCACCCCTGACGTTCGTCATTATTAATAAAACGATCGTTATCAAGAAAAAGAGCAAAGCCTCTTTGACCCGTGATCCCCTGATGCCGCCTGAACCGGCTCCGCTGCAGATCCGGGGGCGCGTCACGGATGAAAAGGGGGAGCCCCTTCCCGGAGTATCAATAAAAATCAAAGGCGGACGTGCCGGGGCACTTACCAATGCAAATGGTGACTTTGTTCTTTCTGATATTCCCGAAAATTCTGTGCTTATATTTACTTATATAGGGTTTTCCCAACAGCAGATAGTGGTGAAGGATGGTTCTCCTCTGGTCATCCGGATGAAAGAAGATGTGACTGTCCTGAAAGAAGCTGTTGTGATTGGCTATCAGCAAGTTTCCCGGAAGACCGTCAGTGCAGCTGTTACATCGGTAGATCCCAAAGCTATCGCAGATGTTCCTGCGCCTTCTTTTGCTAATTTGCTGCAGGGGAGGGTTGCCGGTTTGAATGTCCAGAACTTTTCAGGCGAGCCTGGAGTGAGGAACACTGTCGTATTGAGAGGGAATACGTCGGTAAGCCGTTCTATAGATAATAACCCTACCTCTGCCTCAGGTAAGGCCAGTTTGGCAAGGGCACTGAGCGGACCTCTCTATGTGATTGACAATGTTCCCCAGAGTACTGAAGATATTGCTGCTATCAATTACGGTAACGGCACTAATACAGATGTTCTGGCGGGGATTCCCGTTAGTGATATCCAGGATATTGTCGTGTTGAAGGATGCTTCTGCCGCGGCTGTATACGGATCGAGAGGTGCTAATGGTGTCATTCTCATCACTACCAAGCCGGGGCTTCCCGGGAAGACGCGGATCAATTTCTCTACTTATCATGGCCTTACGGAGCGTCCCCAACTGGACAAAGTGCTGACGGGGGCAGAGGAGAGGCGTGCTAAAATGGCCCTTTTGCAGCTTTATGGAAAATATGAGAACCTAAGGAATATTCCCCAGGTACTAACCGACAGCCTGAATCCTGCTTTTAACAATGCAAACGATTACAGGGGAGGCGTTTTTCAAACAGGGATAGTAGATAATTACGATCTGTCTGTGACGGGAGGAAATGATGTCCTGAATTACCGGTATGGCCTGAACTATTATAATGAAGACGGTATTGTTAAGAAATCGGGACTCAAGCGGTACAGCCTGAACAGCAGGATGGGAGTAGCCTTGTCTCCGAAACTGAGGATCAGTGCCCAGGTACGCTTTTACCGGCTGGACCGTCCCCGCTCTGTCAGCGACCTGACCGGGGGATACAGCCCTTTTACCGGAGGATACTATGCAAACAATCCGCTCCCTACCTCTAATCTGTACCTGCCGGATGTAAACCGTGATTTTAATTTTGGGAACAGCAGTATTCAGACCGATGCCAACACCAATAACAGCCTGACGATAAGCCCGTCTATTGACTGGACTATTTCGAAGAACTGGGTCTTTAATACCATTTTTTCCTATGAATCGGCAAACAGCCGGAAGGATACTTTTACTCCCGGAGCAGTCAGGCAGAGTGGGACTGGTTACGCAGCCAGCTTTACCGATAATTCGCTGAACTATTTAATGAGCAATACGCTGCAGTATAATACCACTATCAATAAGAGCCATAATATTAATGTCCTGTTAGGCCAGAATACGGAATTTCACCAGTACAGGTCGACGAATGCGGAAGCCGACGGGATTCCGAATGATCAGATCGGTGTTGTGAAGGTGATCGATAAATTAAATTCTACAGCTTATTCGGATCTTATTGAGAGCGGAATTCAAACGGGATTTCTTCGTCTGAACTATAATTTTAAAGAACGGTACCTTCTTTCGGGAGTACTTAATGCAGATGCCTCTTCCAAATTTGGTAAGGGAAACCGGGTGGGCTTTTTCCCGTCAGTTTCCGCAGGCTGGATCCTTAGTGACGAGGCCTTTATGAAAGGTGCGGAGAGCTGGCTGAGTATGCTTAAGATTCGTGCAAGTTACGGAATTACGGGGCGGCAGCCGGATGCCGGAGATACCTACCTGTCTTTCAATACCTATAATATTGGCGCGGGAAGCTTTCCCGGAAGCAATAACCCGAATACAGGTCAGAATATATCGACAACCTATAATGGTGTTTCGGCAATATCTCCGGACTTCTCCGGAGGCCTTTCCAATAACAATCTTACCTGGGAGCATTCGAAACAGGCGAACGTAGGACTGGACCTTACCCTGCTGAACGGGCGGTTCAACCTGACCGCAGACGCTTATCTGAAAAATACAAGTGAAGGGATTTTTACTATTAATTTACCTGTATCAACCGGATATTCGACTATTACATCCAACGCGATCGGCACCCGTAATACAGGCGTTGAAGCACAACTGATTGCCAGGATTTTCAATCCGTCAAGGAAATTTCAATGGGAAACCAATTTTAACCTCGCGTACAATAAGAATCTGATCACTTCATTGCCTAACGGGGGACGCGATATTTATCTTGATAAGTTCCTTTTGCGTCAGGGAAAAGCGATCAATCAATACAATGTCTTTAAGCAGACAGGAATTTACAGATATGACAGTGACGTTCCGGTTAATCCTGTTACAGGTGCTGTGCTAAGTTTCTATGGCTATCCATTTAAAGGGGGAGATCCGATCTGGCAGGATTCTAACGGAGACGGGGTGCTGGATGATACAGATTATGTCCCCGCCGGGAATCCCAACCCTAAAGTGACAGGCGGAATTTTAAATACCTTTAACTACAAGGGTTTTACACTTTCGGTATTTGCAACGTTCACTTTAGGCAGGGATGTGTATAATGATTATCTGGTGGGGCAGCTTTCTAAACTGGTGCCGACA
>JBQGEO010000122.1:0-1861 GCA_052039655.1 Pararcticibacter sp. | reverse complement strand
CCATGTACTGGATGATCTTTTGCTCTTCACGGTCTTCATAGTATTCCCATTTCAGGCTGTCGGTTTCAGCTTTTTCTCCCGAGCGGTCTTTCAGGCCTATACCCCAGAAGGAAAACATACCAGCCCGTTTTGTAGGGAAGTTAAGTTTAAAAGAAAGATCCTGGTAGCGGACGTTCCCCGCGTCTTCGGGGAGCAGAGGGGATGCGAGAGCAAGAGTAGAATAACGATAATTGAATAAATAGGAAGAGCGTTTCCCTGCTTTAAATGGTCCTTCAGATGAAAAGTCGATTCCGGTAAGGCCGGCCTGAAAAGTGTTTTCCTGCTCTTTATTGTTTCCGTTACGCATGTAAATGTCGAATACCCCTGAAACGGCGTTGCTGTATTCAGCAGGAAAGGCTCCTGTGAAAAAGTCAGAATTTGCCAGGAGCTGACTACTTAGCGCTGTTAATCCTCCTCCCCCGAAAACAGTTACATCGGCAAAGTGATTCGGATTAGGGATTTCGATTCCTTCCATCTTCCATTGCAAATACTGGGGTGCGTTTCCCCGCACAACGATCCCGTTATTCCCGGTATTGCTGGAAACGCCTGCAAAGGAGGACGCCAAACGTGCCGGATCATCAAATCCGCCTGCATATCTGCCCGCTTCCTCCACACTCAGCATCCTTGCCCCGGCTATTGCCATGTTGTTCAGTGGTTTTTCCTTTGGAGTAAGCGGGCGTACCGTTACTTCTTTTAACTGCGAAGATCTCTCTTCTAAAAAAACGGTCAGGAACACTTCTTTAGCTGAAGACACCACAACCTCCCGGATCAGCGCCTGCTGATATCCCACCAATGATACTTTAACGTCATAACGCCCCACCGGTACTTTTGGTATAATGAAATTTCCGCTGCTGTCTGCGGTAGTCCCACGCTGGTCCGCACCTGGCAGGACGATCGAAGCAAAAGGAAGGGGGGCTCCGGAGAACTGGTCGAGAACGACACCCCGGATGGTTTGTGTTGGTTGTTGAGCAAAGCTATGAATACTGAAAAACAGGATGATGACTGAGATATTGAGCCGCATAAATAATTTCTATTTTTGGTTGTAAAGAAGCCGTTTTAGAGGAGCTCCCGCAATACTGATTTTTCATTACTTTTACAAGCATGGACGAACTGAGGATACTGGAAGCAGAATATAAAGAGCTCCTTGATGAACAGAGGTTCATCGGGGCCGAGCTTGATTATTCTGTTGCAGAAAGACATATCCGGTTTTTACAGCAGCTATCCGAGGTTGGGAACAGTGGCATTACATTGTTCGATATGAATAAGCGTGAGCACATTTTTACCTCTTACAATTTCAGTAATCTGTTTGGTTTTGATCTGGATGCCGCAGAACAATCCGGCACCTCCTATTTCAACTCGAGGGTTCATCCTGCCGACCTGATTGATCTTTCAAAGACCGGGAATATGCTGCTGCGATATATGTACAGGATGCCTGCCGATGAACGCAAGAATTATAAGCTGATCAATGAATACAGGATCCTGAATAACGAAGGGAAGTATATAAGGGTGATTGAGCAGCATCAGGCGCTGGAGCTTGACGATCAGGGCAATATATGGCTGGCTATCGGAGTGATCGATCTTTCACCGGATCAGGGCGAATTTCACGGTGTAAAATATCAGCTTCTTAATTTTGTGACGGGAGAGCTTGTTTGCCCTGCTCCGGCCGCAGACAAATCAGTATGTCTGACCCCGAGGGAGCGTGAAATTCTGCATCTGATAAAAGACGGTTTTTTGAGTAAGGAGATTTCTGACAGGCTCTCAATCAGCGTACATACTGTGAATACCCACAGGCAAAGGATCCTCGAAAAGCTGAATGCCGGTA
>JBQGEO010000121.1:0-2427 GCA_052039655.1 Pararcticibacter sp. | reverse complement strand
TGGTCATCAAATAACTTAACACGATGATTGTTTTTTGTACAGTAGTGACTGAATGTAAGGCCACTAATTCCCCCGCCGATTACTCCGATCGTTTCCTTCATTTAATTCAATTAGCTTTGACAAGCTTATGAAATTTGTTTGTGTAGAATGTGACCTGAAAGTCAAATCACATTTTTAAAGGCTTAGGTCTCTTTAATGAAGATAAAATCAATGCTTTTGCCATCGCCTGAGATCGTAGCAGTAATAGTATTTCCGTTTAATTTATATTCTATTTTTTTGGGGAAATCATGGAGCTGATTCTCACAAATAAAACTTTTATCCGTTATTGCCGTCATTTTAAAATAAACCGGTCTCTGGTTATCAGCCCCCTCTACTATATAGAAAATGCAGTTTCCGTTTATAGTTAATTTAAGGTTTTCTACGAAAACAGTATCTGTGCCTTTTAAGCTGAAGCCTTTGCCCTCCATTTTGTAAGGAGCAGTTTTAATCCAGTATTCAGTCCCGCTGTGGTCAGGCTTAACATTTGTTCGTTTCCACGTTCCGTTAAGCCAATAGAGCTTTTTAAAGTTCTGTTTAGTCATTCTTTGGGCCTGGGCCCCGGGAATAAACAGGTTAGCAAGAATGATGAGAAGTATTACTCCAGCTGATTTCATCCGTAGTGTTTTATGTGGATACTTAGTTCGTGACAGAATGCAATGTATAGATAAGCGATGTTTTTTCTACGTTAATACCGTCATCTTTATCTTTATAATCATAAAGAAAGATCTTAGTTCCCTTTCTTTCGAATACAAAGTACCGCTTATTGTCCTGGTAAATATCAAAACCAACAAGATCTGCGGCACTGGCATCGTTTCCGTCAAAATCGGTACCAATGTAATAGGTGTGAAATCCGGATAGGCCTGAAACGATGCCTTCCGGTCTGAAAGTTACATTCACAGTTTGACCCAGGGAGTCAGTATAGCGGTATCTTCCCGAAAAGATCTCTTTGTTAACAATATATTGTATGCCGCTTTCTGCGCTGCCTTTAGATAACGGTTTGGCTAATATCCTCGTATAATTAATTTTTTTAAGCAGCTTATTGTCTTTTGTATAGTGCAGTAAAGCTATAGAAGTATCCGAAGGTTTAGCTGAATAGTCCAGAAGATAATAGCTCCCTTTGTTTTCGTAGTCAACTAAATTCGTTTTGTATCGTGTCTCTTTTTTCAGCCCAGAATAAATCGTGAACTGTGAGCCTTCATGATTATTTAAACTGCATCCAACAGAAAGACTATCTTGTTGATCTCCTGCATTTTCAATAATCAAGCTTGAATAACCATCAATCTTATTGTGAGAACGGGACGGCGATTTTGTCGTTCGGATTGATTCAATATATTCTGTCTTTACCCAATCCCCGTTAAGCTCAGAAGCAAAGCCCGGCTTAGCTGGTGATATAGGGAATTGATTGCTTATTGTGTCTTGAGTTTTGTTTACTTTCTTTTTCGACTCGCATGATATTATTGCGGGTATAAGCAAAACAAGCCAATATTGAAGCTTAGGCATCATCTTATTAATGTTATTTGTCAGATCGAAGGTAGGTTTAATAAGAGAAATCACAAAATCGATGATTTCATTCCTTGAAGCTAGTTGCCAATGACTTAATTCAACTGGCATTTGCACAAATAGGTTGGTTTTTGACTTTACACAGTTTCTTCACCGGATCTCATCACATTTTTCAGGGTACTCGTCACATTAATTATAGCAGGAGCGGCGGCAGGTCTATCATTGTCTGCGATTAAATTAAAAAGACACGGCTATGATTACCAATGTTAAAAAGCTACTCCTGGTACTTTTGATGTCAGGCAGTGCGCTTCTATCCCGGGCGCAGAACAAGAATAACCTTCCTGGTGAACATGGAATTAAGGGTATGGTAATTGACTCGGCTTCCGGCAAACCAGTCGGGTATGTTACAGTTACTTTAAAACCGGAAAATGATGCTGCCGCCAAGACGGTACTCAGTGCAAATGACGGCGTTTTTGGTTTCGCCGGACTGGAGCCGGGTATATATTCTCTTATAATGATGTCCGTAGGCTATCAACGCAAAAAGCTTGAAATAAAGATCGGCAAAGATGATGTAACAACTAAAAATGTCGGCACGATAGTTTTAACGCACTCCAATAACAACTTAAAGGAAGTTGTAGTGTCGGCAGACCGGCCGGTTATCAGGCAGGAGATAGATCGTTTAAGTTATGACCTGGAAGCTGATCCTGATAGTAAAGGAAGTAATGTACTGGAGATGATGCGTAAAGTTCCGATGCTGTCTCTTGACGCTGAGGATAACATCCTGTTGAAGGGAGACCGGAACTATAAGATCCTACTGAACGGAAAGCCTTCGGGCATGCTGGAGAGAAGCCCGAAAGAAATTCTGAAGAGTATGCCGGCGTCCTCTAT
>JBQGEO010000120.1:0-8212 GCA_052039655.1 Pararcticibacter sp. | reverse complement strand
ACAATAACCTGCTCCGCAAAAAGCAGCAAACTCGCCCTCGAAAGAGGAAACCTTATTCCCAAGTATAAACCAACCACTTTCAAGTGTATCTGAAAAGCTGTTTCTATAGCTCTCAAAAAACGGCTCATTTACCAAACGAAGGTTTTCATACTCTATCATTGTACGGCTCATAAATATAATCTTCAGCATCAAAAAACTCGGAAGCAAGTACCATCAGTATCGCATCTTCCGTAAAATCGTACATTTTATGCCAGTCTTCAGGTTTAAGAAGTAAACATTTATCCGGTGTATCCAGCACAAAATTCTCCTCTTTACTGTTATCATCGTTGAAGATCGTACAGCTTCCTTTTAAGCAGATGGCAGCCTGAATTGTCTTCTTATGTCTGTGCCCGCCTCTCTCCGAGTCATCTACTCCATAAATATAAAATATCCTTTTGATGTCAAATGGAATAACCTTTTCAATGACTGTCAGATTGCCCCTCTTATCAGTGAAGGTCTTGAGATTTATTACTTGTGCCATTTAATTCTTTACAATTTATCTATCCGGCAGTACCTCTCCAATCCCGGTACACGCGAACTACTTTAACGTACTTCTTTTATAGTAATTTTTATAATGACCAGTCAGAAAGAAGGTAAACTTACGGCCAGTATTCTTCATGATCCAATCCAGATCAAGCAGGGGCTCATGAAACGTAACATTCCTCCCTAATGAACTTATACTCTTTTCAGCCTCTGTAAGCATAGAAATATAGGGCTTATATATATAGCGCACAGCGTCCGGAGTAAGGCTATATTGTTCAGCTGTCAGACGAACAACATCCCGCTTGCAGTATCTGAAATCATGGAAGTGATAAAAGACAAGCTCTGATTCCTGTGCAGATGGCAGGTGATGTACTGTAACTCTGCTACCAGGCTTTATCTGATACTGAAGATTGTTCCAGGGAGCAACTCCTCCTCCGGGGTTTTGCAGAACATGGACACCAGTAAAACGCTCAGTCCAGTCGTCCAGGTATTTCTGATCACCAAACTTCCCGTCTTCAAATCGTCTGTAGCACCATTTAATGCAGGCTTTTCGCCACCAATCCAGTACCCGCATTCCCTCTTCGGTATTTTTAAAGGTGATAAACTGGACACAGTATATCCCGCTGAGAGCAGATTGATCGTGCTCGGGACTATAGTTATGCCTGGTGATAAGTACAGAATTGTCGCCCATTTCATCAATAAGCACTTTAGGGTCACTGAAGAATAAAAGATCGGCGTCAATATAGGTACATTGGTCTAATGCATAGGTCTTGATGCAATACCAGATCGTAGAAGAAGTACATGTCCAGCAATATTCTCCTGCTGTGCGGTCTGGCTTTACATTTAACAATTCGTCATCTTCAAACTCGCTCAGGGAAATTATAGTAGCATGTTTAAGCTCAAGATCTCTTAAATGCTTATAGCACTCTTCATCAAAAGCAAATATGTATAAATGAAAACTGCCGCTGCATTGCTCAAGCGAATAATACATTGCCAATCCTCTGGAAAGGTAAGCAGAGTTAAATAATGTGCAATAGTTTAGCATAGTTATAAAAGCTCAAATATACCGCTTTCCCTCTTTTATATATCGGCTTCATCATGATAACGAAATCTTTGATATTTATTAATGTCTCTTTAGCAGACTCTCAATCACCCCCGCCGTAAGCTCTTCAAAATGTTCCTGGAAATAAAAGTCAGCGAAGATCCCCCCCTCTGGAATAACATTTGGAGTTCCGGCAGCGATTTCGAGTATCCGTGCGACCTTTGTTCCTTCTGCGACTGCGAATGGGAAGGATTGATTGCCGATGAACAGCATGCTTCCTGATATGATCCGGGCAAGTTCAAGAAAATCATTGACGGGCTGCCAGCGAATTCCTCGTATTTGATCCCTGATCTCCAGATATTCCGATTCAAGGCCAACGAACATCACATTTTTATACTTCGACAGAAACCTGTAATCAATATATGGATTACGGTACCTATGACTCCGGGCTATGACTATTTTATCGCTGTATACCTGATCAGGTTCTACAAAAATCCAGGGGCATGAGGTGGAAGGGTACAGCCCGCTAAGATAATTATACCAACGTGATATACTTCCTTTATCCAGAAAAATCCCCAACTCCCTGATTTTCGACAGATTAAGATCGACTCTTTGTTCCTCATAGATCTCACAAATATTAATATAAGGCTGGGACGCTATCAGAGGAATAAGAAGCTTTGCAACATCACGGCTTAGCATAACTGAACCAGAAGGGTGTTTATGATGTGCCTTTAAAACAGATGGATATCCTATATTTAAATAGAAGTTTACGGGAGCACCCGTTATCCGGCAAATCTCTTTAGCTGTAGGAAGGGAATATATGATATCACCGGTATGGCCATTATGGACAAGATTCACATTTTTATATTCCGTAACTATATTCTGGTAAGATTCAGCTGTTAAAACCTTATGACGGTCAGTATAATTCCTCAGCCCATACGACCAATGATCAGCCTTGTATTTGTAATATGCCTTCAGGTTGAAAACCTTTGTCAGAAACTTGGTGAAAAAATTCTTGCGTCTTAGCGTCTTTGTCATCAGGATAGGTTTTGTGAGCTTACCATTAAAAACATAAGTTTACTCTAAGCATAACAGGATTCTCTAGCTGGCAAAAATCGTCAAAAGTCTTTTATACAAGCCTTTGCTTCTTAATAACCAATTTAGATTCGGACTTTTAAGGGCTCCCTTAAAGTCCATTCCACTGAGCAGAAAATACGTTGTAAACGTGCACGAAGTAATACCCCATTTCGAAATAAACTGGTAGTATCCGGCATTCTTCTTAACACGTTTCACCGACACAGACCCAAAATGATAGACCCTGCTTCTGGAAACTCCTTTAAATAATCTCACGCCAGCCAGCCATAGCTTCATTGAAAAATCCGGATCGGAATACATGCCCGGAGAAAACTCTATACTATAGCCGCCAACCAGGTTCCACAATTTCTTATGAACTATGTTGGGAGGCCATGTGGCACCGTTCCAATCTGATTTTTCAAATTGACTGAATTCTGCCAACAAACGGTTTTCGTCAAAATTCGATACGTCGGTTCCATAGTTCTTTTCAATGGAGCAAATACTGGAAGCTTTAGGTTCTATTGCCGTTGCCGACAGGAAAAACAAGGAATGTCCGATTTGCACTATTTCTTCCCAAAGGGCGAGATCCCACTCAGGACATACATACATATCGTCATTAATAAAAAGGATATAATCGGTATGAGCTAACTGGCTGGATGCATTTAACGCGTAACATACGCCTACATTCTCGCTGCTATAAGTATAATCGATCGACGGTTGTTCTTTGATCCATTCAAGTGTTCCATCGTCTCCGCAGTTTACATGAACAATAATCTGGTGCTTAAAGAAAGAATTCTTCCTGATACTCTCAATACATAGTTTTAAATAATTGAGATTGTTCCAGGAGGGAATCAGAATAGAAAACTTATCGTCATCGTTACTCGTTCGCTTCTGAGATTCTATAGCAGTATTTAACATTATTGAACGGATTAAATCCTATCGTTTAAGCAAATTGAAAAATATCACCCTATTTGAGTAATACCTCGTAAAATTAAACATTTCAACTCTACATACAAGCTGGAAACGGGGGCAGAACCCGGTAATGCAAACGCCAAAAGTAACATTTTTAATACAAAAAAAAGAGGGCTGCCAGGAGCCCTCTTCTCAAAATATCTAAAAATGCTCTTAAAGTTTCCGCTTTACTTCTACATTCTCGTACGCTTCTACAATATCTCCAACCTTAATATCATTAAAGTTATTAATATTAAGACCACACTCATAACCCGCTGAAACTTCTTTCACATCGTCCTTATAACGTTTAAGTGAGGCCAGCTCCCCAGTGTAAACAACTACACCATCGCGGATAATCCGCACCTTACTATTGCGGTTGATCTTACCATCAAGCACCATACATCCGGCGATAGTGCCGACCTTACTGATCTTGAAGGTTTCCCTGATCTCAACATTCGCAGTGATCTTCTCCTCAAACTCAGGTGCAAGCATTCCTTCCATAGCAGCCTTCACTTCATTTATCGCATCGTAAATGATAGAGTAAAGCCTGATATCAATTGCCTCCTGTTCTGCAAGCTTCCGTGCACCGCTTGACGGACGCACCTGGAAACCGATAATAATCGCATCGGATGCAGAAGCCAGCAATACGTCGGATTCTGAGATCTGACCTACGGACTTATGGATAATGTTAACCTGGATTTGTTCGGTAGAGAGCTTCAGCAATGAATCAGATAATGCCTCGATAGAACCATCCACATCACCCTTAACAATGATATTTAATTCACGGAAGTTTCCGATAGCAAGACGACGGCCGATTTCATCAAGAGTGATGTGTTTCTGACTGCGTAATCCCTGCTCTCTCTGCAACTGAAGCCTCTTGTTGGCAATTTCCCTCGCCTGCGGCTCACTTTCCATTGCATTAAACTTATCACCGGCGGTTGGAGCACCAGACATACCCAACACCTGGATCGGCGTTGAAGGTCCTGCTTTATCCACTTTATGCCCCCGCTCATTGAACAAGGCCTTGACGCGTCCGCTGTAACTTCCTGCAAGGATCGGATCCCCGATACGCAATGTTCCAGCCTGAATAAGCACTGTGGTTACAATACCCCGTCCTTTATCAAGAGCCGCCTCAATAACAGTTCCAGTAGCTCTCTTATTTGGATTGGCTTTCAATTCAAGTAGTTCAGCTTCTAGCAGAACCTTCTCAAGGAGAAGGTCAACATTAAGACCTGTTTTACCTGAAATCTCCTGGCACTGATATTTACCGCCCCAGTCTTCAACAAGTAAATTCATGGTTGCCAGCTGCTCACGGATCTTGTCCGAATTAGCACCTGGTTTATCTATTTTAGTGAAAGCAAATACAATAGGCACTCCAGCAGCCTGAGCATGATTAATCGCTTCACGGGTCTGAGGCATGACACTGTCGTCTGCAGCTATCACAATAATTGCAATATCGGTAACCTGGGCTCCACGGGCACGCATTGCGGTAAACGCTTCGTGACCCGGCGTATCCAGAAACGTGATTTTACGTCCCCCTTCCAGGTTCACCTCATAAGCTCCGATGTGCTGTGTAATACCCCCTGCTTCACCTCCGATAACGTTCGTCTTTCTCACAAAGTCAAGTAACGATGTCTTACCGTGGTCTACGTGTCCCATTACCGTTACTATCGGTGCACGGGGCTGCAGATCTTCAGGAGCATCCTCTTCCTCCAGACTTGCTTCTTCATCTTCCGGCTTGATAAATTCGACATTATATCCGAATTCGTCGGCTACAATTGCCAAGGTCTCTGCATCAAGACGCTGATTGATAGAAACGAACATGCCAAGACTCATACAGGTTGATATGATCTGCGTAACCGGAACGTCCATCATATTCGCCAGTTCATTAGCAGTAACAAACTCTGTTACTTTAAGAACTTTTGACTGAAGTTCCTGCTCCAATGCCGCTTCTTCCGCTGAATGTGCAATATCGTCACGCTTCTGGCGTCTGAACTTAGCTCTCTGAGCGAACTTACCTGATTTTCCGGCACCACTTAACCTTGCCAGAGTGGCTTTAATCTGATCTTGGATTTCTTTTTCTGATGGCTCCTCTTTTGGAGCGTCATGCCTGTTTTGCTGATTCCTGTTGCCTCTGAAATCTGGTCTGGCCTGATTTCTACTAGCACCGCCTCTGAAGTCCGGTCTTCCCGGGTGATTTCCTCCCTGCGGACTTCCGGCCGGGTTCTGCTGACGGTTACCTCCCTGATGCTGGCCATGCGGCTGCTGACCGTGTTGCTGGCCATGCTGACCACCATGCTGGTGTTGCCCGCCATGTTGCTGGCCTCCCTGACCGTGTCCGGGCTGTCCGGGCAGATCCTTCCGTTTCCGCTTCCGCTTGTGATCGTTAGCCGCACTGGACGATGAAGCCACAGGCTGATCCTTACGCCTTTGCGGCATAGTTGCAGACAAATCGATCTTACCTATCACATTAGGCCCGGTCAAACGTTGTGCCCTGGCTCTTATTACTTCATCTTCTGCGGTATCTTCCACTTTTTCCGGTTGTTCCTCTGTTTCATTATCATCGAACCTGGTCTCAGTTTCAGCCTCCGGTTCTTGACTGTCATTATTGTCTAAAACCACTTCCGGCTCATGGTACTCAGGTTCTGATATCACCTCAGGCTGTCTTTCCGGCTCTGGTTCGGGTTCGGTGTGAACCTCAGCTGCTGGTACTTCAGGCGCAGGCTCCGGTTCAGGAACTGGCTCAACCTTTGGTTCCGGCTCAACTACAGGCTCTGAAGGCTGTTCTTGTACAATCTCTTCGGGTTCTTCCTGTTTATTGGATTCGGGGCGATGACGTCGATTTAGCGAATCCAGATCTATCTTCCCTACTATTTTTACACCTGGCAATGCAGCTTCTTCCTGCATCTCTTCCGGTTGCTCTTCTTCCTGGCTTTTCGGCTTCTCTGCCACAGGAGGCGCAGAAGCTCCGGTGTTCTTTATAAGAATCTCATCCTGTTCAAAATCCTTAGAGCGACGAGGTTCCTGTCTTTCAGCAGGAGGAGGGGTATCTTCCCGGCGTATTTTTCCTATTACAATTTGCCTTGCTTCCTCACGAACAATCTTATCCCCCTGATACTCCTTCAAAAGAGCATTATACATCTCTTCGGTGAGCTTTGTATTTGGTTTTGGATCAACCTTAAAGCCTTTCTTACTCAAAGACTCTACTGCAGTTGACAAACCAATATTAAGCTCTTTTGCTGCTTTTAGTAAATTTATGCTTTTACCTTCTGACATCTAAAAAAATTACCTATCGCTAAAAATTTTAACAAAAATACGATTTTTATCCAGTAAATTAATAGCGGAACCCGAATCAGTCTAACTTATTCAAATTCTGCTCTTAATATCGCCATCACTTCTTTAACCGTACTATCTTCCAGATCTGTACGCTTCACCAGCTCGTCAACAGACAATTCCAGTACAGATTTTGCAGTGTCAAGACCTATACGCTTGAACTCATCAATAATCCAGCCATCAATTTCGTCTGAGAATTCTTCCAGATCCACATCCTCGTCGTCTTCGTCGGCTTCACGATATACATCGATCTCATAGCCTGTAAGCTTTCCGGCCAGCTTGATGTTATGTCCGCCACGGCCAATAGCCAGCGAAACCTGATCTGGTTTCAGATACACTGCGGCACGCTTATCTTCATCATCCAGCTTAATAGTGGTGATTTTAGCCGGGCTTAGTGCACGTTGTATATACAGAGATACATTGTTAGTGAAGTTAATCACGTCAATATTCTCATTTTTAAGTTCTCTTACTATCCCGTGGATACGTGAGCCTTTCATTCCCACACAGGCACCTACCGGATCAATCCTGTCGTCGTAAGATTCCACAGCTACCTTGGCACGCTCTCCCGGCTCACGAACAATCTTTTTAATCGTGATCAGCCCATCAAATATCTCAGGAACTTCCAGTTCGAATAAGCGCTGAAGGAATTCAGGAGCATTACGTGATATAATGATCTTCGGGTTACTGTTCATCATGTCCACCTTTAATACCACAGCTCTTACAGTATCACCCTTCTTGAAGTAGTCGGCAGGAATCTGCTCCGTCTTCGGAAGAAGCAATTCATTTCCGTCGTCATCAAGCACTAAGGTTTCCTTTTTCCAAACCTGGTATACTTCTCCGGTCACAATCTCACCCACACGGTCTTTATACTTGCGGAAGATCTCGTCTTTTTCCAGTTCGAGGATCTTTGATACAAGGGTTTGACGTGCGGCCAGAATAGCCCGGCGACCGAAGCTCTCAAGCGTAATCTGTTCAATGAAATCATCACCAACTTCCAGATCCGGATCGATTTTCCTGACATCAGAAAGTTCAATCTCCAGATCATCATCTTCAGAAAACCCGTCTTCCATGACTGTTCTTGTACGCCATATTTCAAGGTCACCGTTATCCGGGTTCACAATCACGTCGCAGTTCTCGTCAGTACCATATTTTTTTTCTGATCATACTGCGAAACACTTCTTCCAGCACACTGATCACCGTTGGACGGTCTATGTTCTTGAATTCCTTGAACTCCTGGAAGGAATCGATCAAATTAATATTGCTCATTTCTATTTAAATGAAATTAAAACC
>JBQGEO010000119.1:0-2697 GCA_052039655.1 Pararcticibacter sp. | reverse complement strand
TATCCCAGCACCCATTCCCTGTTGATAGTTGAAAAACCAGCTTTGTATTCCTCCATGGTCATCAGCTGATAGGCAGTTCGTACTTTATTAGCGTATTGCTGAGCTTTAGACCAGTTGTTCATTGTTAAATACACGTTTGCCAGCAGAAAGTGCACCACATCGTTGTTAAAGAATTCTTTGGTTGGCCTTGTGTAACCGACAAGGAGACTTTCTGCGGAAGTAAGATCTGAGACGATCTGGGTGTAAACATTTTCAACCGTTTCTCTTGGTTTGGGATCGTTGGTCGGAACAAGGTATAGAGGAACGCCCGGCTTGTTCTTCGCTATTATGTAGGTATGCTGATAAAAACGGATGAGATTAAAGTAACATCTTGCCCTTATAGCGAGAGCCTGCCCTTTTATATGATTCTTTTCAACCTGGTCTCCCTGTATATTATCAATATTCAGCAGGACGATATTGGCATTATTGATGATCGAGTACATCGCTCTCCATAGCGTTGTTGGTACTGTTTGCGAGGCTTCATATCGTTGTGAGTTAAACGTATAAAAATTCCACAGCGTCCCGATCTGCTCATTGTTGATCATAATATCGTCACCACTGGTAGTAGATAAAGCCAGGATGCCCGGAGGGCTGTAAAGATTGACCCCCCAGTCCGGAACATTCCTCATGAGTGAATATGTACCGTTCAATGCTGCTTTTATGCCCCCCATGGTGGTCAGTATTTGTTTATCTGTTAACTGTCCCGTGGGGGAGGTTTCCAGGTAATCCTTACACCCGGTAACAGAAGCAAACAAAAGAAAAGATATCAGAATTTTTTTTACAGGTTTCATAACTTATTCATTTAAAACTGTATGTTCAAACCGAAGCTGTAAGACTTAAGTGTTGGTATTGGAGAATTGGAATCGATGACGCCATAAAAGTTGCTACCATTTAAGCTACCCATGTTTTCAGGATCTGTCCCGTGCTTTTTAAGTTTGCCGAAGGTCAGGAGGTTATCACCCCGCAGGAACAGACGCAGATTTCTTATTTTGGCAACATCGAGTACTTTTTTCGGTATGGAATAGCCGATAGTGAGATTTCTCAGTCGCACAAAATCATTGTTAAATGTAAATTTGCTGCTATATCTGGCCACAGAGTTCGCGTCGAACCCTCTGTACGTATAGATTTTTCCAACCTGTGTGTCATCTCCGGGTTTCTGCCACCGGTCATCCAGGTAGTCGTAAACTGCAAAATTTTCTC
Source organism: Pararcticibacter sp. (assembly GCA_052039655.1). Taxonomy (GTDB): domain Bacteria; phylum Bacteroidota; class Bacteroidia; order Sphingobacteriales; family Sphingobacteriaceae; genus Arcticibacter. Next base: position 1,458 of record JBQGEO010000119.1, on the reverse strand, counting down.
TCAGTACGGTGCTTTCCGCGAAGTTATAGTCATACACCTTGCCTCCGATGCTGTAGTAAAGCATAAACGAAAGATCGAGATTCTTATATCGAAGTGAATTTGAAAGGCTTCCGAATACATCAGGCAATACCGAGCCCATATTTTCATACTGGTTAGTCCCGGATACTTCTGTATAGTTTTCAGTTTTAACTTTGTTAACAACATTCCCGTTAGCATCAAATTCTTTTTTCCACCAACGGTTCCTGCCATTGTCGGGATTTACATCTGCCCATTCTGGTGCATATAAATCGTAGGCCGAGTTCCCTTCTTTCCAGATGAAAGTTGCTACTCCCTGTGAAAACACCTCCTGTTTAGATGGTAGTCTGGTGATCTTGTTTTTATAATGTGTTGCGTTAAAGGATAACGTCCAATCGAAATTTTCTGTTTTAACGGCCTGATAGGAAAGATCCAGTTCAAATCCAGTATTTTCAAGATCGCCGATATTGGAATAGATGGAGCTGTTCCCGGTAGAAGTCGCAAGAGGCCTTCTCAGCAATAAGCGTTCTGATTTTCTCTTGAACCACTCCATGGATCCTGTGAGTTTATTGAAAATCTGGAACTCTATACCGGCATTCGTTTGGACGTTTGTTTCCCAGGTAATTTCAGGATTCGACAATTGAGATTGAACAACCCCGAAATATCCGGCGTAATTATGTCCCGTTCCGAATAGCTGCATGTAAGGATAGTAGTCAATTCTGTCGTTTCCTACCTCGCCATAGCTTATTTTTGCCTTCAGGTCATTGAGCCAGGCAGAAGTACCTTTCATGAACTCTTCCTGTGTAATTCTCCAGGAAAGACCAGCGGACCAGAATTCGCCCCATCTGTTCTTGCCTGTAAATTTTGATGAACCGTCTGTTCTAAAGCTACCGGAGAGATAATACCGGTCTTTGAAATCATAGCTTGCTGAAGAGAAAAAGCTTGACAGAGAATACTCATCTTTACCCGACCATGCTGTAGGGTCTTCGGTAGCTGTTGAAATCTCTGTAAAAGATGGAAGATCAAACCCGTTTCTGTCTGCTCCGAACCCTCTGGACGTAAAGTTATAAGCTTCCTGTCCAACTAATATATTCAGGTGGTGATCCCTTGATAGTTTCTTGTCGAATGTCAGAACGTTATTGACAGTGTGAGAGGTGTTTCGGTAAGACCCGCGCGTAGCACGTCCCTCTGCCGGGACAAGCTGATCCTCCCGTTCGGGGCTATTCCACCGGTTTTCATCTATATTAACCAATTGGTAAGAATAATTAGTCTTTAAGCTCAGATAGTCAGTTATTCTGAAATTTAAAGTTGATACCGTTTGAATGTTATCGCTGTAATTTCTGACATCTGTAGACAGAGATCCAAATGCACTCCACCCAGGCCACCATGCCCGTCCGTTGAAGCGACCCTCATCCAGGAGTTTTTTGCCTGTGAATTCGCTTA
>JBQGEO010000118.1:0-6382 GCA_052039655.1 Pararcticibacter sp. | reverse complement strand
CTTCCAGTTCTTTTATCTGGCGGCTCAGCGGAGGCTGGGAAATATACAACGTATTTGCCGCCCTGGTAAAGTGAAGTTCTTCCGCCACCGTGCGGAAGTAGATAAGATGCCTTAGTTCCATAATACCTTAAAGGTATCAATAATTGATAGAAAATGTATTTTTAGGGCATAGTTAATCCATTTACCTTTGATAAAAATAACCGCAGGATGAAAACAGATTATACAAATAAGGCCACAAACGAAGAGATCAGGGCCAGGTTTGATCAGGATGTAGAGCGTTTTTCGAATCTTGATACCGGACAGAAGACCATCATCGATGCGCCCCTCATGCTGGAGCTTTGTACCGAAGCAGCCATGTATGTTAACCCGCAGGCTAAGGAGTTGCTTGACGTTGGTTGCGGCGCCGGAAACTTAACGCTCATGATGCTCAGCAGGATTCCGGGGCTAAACTGTACGCTCAACGACCTGAGTTTACCTATGCTTGAACGGGCGAAAACCCGGGTGAGCGGGCAAACCAGCGGTAAGATTACACTTATCCAGCAGGACATGAGAGAGCTGGAGCTTCCCTCAGATCATTTTGATATCATCCTCGCTTCCGCTACCCTCCATCATCTCCGGGATGACGCCGACTGGGAAAGTATGTTTCAGAAGTTTTACAGAATATTGAAACCCGGCGGAAGTATCTGGATCTCGGACATCGTGACACAGGAGGCCCCGGTACTGGAACGCATGTTTCAGAAGAGGTTCAGTGATCATCTTGAGTCGATCGGCGGTCCGCAGTACCGGGATCATGTACTGGAATATGTTGATTATGAAGATACTCCGCGTTCCCTGAATTATCAGCTCGAACTGCTTCGCACGACAGGTTTTTCATATACAGAGATCCTTCATAAGAATTCGAATGCAGCTGCTTTTGGGGCAATTAAGTAAAAGCGATTAACGGTTCTGAACCGGCAGCAAACAGCGGAGGGCAAACAATTCCGGGTTTTCCGCCTTTATTCTCTAATAAAACAGATATTACTATGAATACGAACGGAGAGAATAAAGAAGGCAAAAAAGCAGAAAACGGAAAAGACCCAAGAGAGGACATAGAAACAGTGGTGTCTAAAAATGACAATGTCGCCCCTGTTCCTGATAAGGAAGAACTGGAGGATAAGAAGAAGCCGGAGGAAGAAGAGTAAGCTTACAGATCGACTCTGAAAGCACATCCGTTGCCGGGCTCACTTTCTACTGAGATCCTTCCGCCCAGGCTCTCAATCTGAGTTTTGGTGATAAAGAGTCCAACCCCTTTGCTGTCAAAACCCCTGTGGAAGGTTTTATGCAGTTTAAAAAGGTGCTTACCGTATTTATCCAGGTCAATACCAAGGCCGTTATCCTGAACTTCGAGGACAGTGTGACGGCCTTCTTTGAATGTTTTTATTACTATCCTGCAATCCTTTTTTGTATTCCTGTACTTGATCGCATTGCTGATCAGGTTGTATAAAATGCTGTCCATATAAGGTTTGGGATACGGAATGACCGGAACCTGCAGTTCTTCCTGTATATGGATGTTCGACTGCAGAATCTCATTACTGAACATCAGTTTAATCCTTCCGATCATCATGCTGATATCGCAGGCTGTATGGGGCAAGTCTTTATTCAGGCGGATCTGCACAATGCTGATCAGGTCGTGAAGCACTTCGTCGAGACTCCTGGCGGATTCCGCCAGCATGGTACCCCAGGTCACCGCATTTTCGGGCTCATTCTGCAGCATCTCCGCAAGGGTCATAATATTGGCCACCGGGCTTCTCAGATTATGTGCGACAATCCTGCTGAATTCCTCCATCTGCCCCACTTTATTCTTCAGGCTTACGGTGGCGTGGTTTAACAGCTGGTTCTTATTTTCCAGTTCCGAAATGAGTCCTTTCAGGAAGCTGATATCCACTATCTGTGAGAGGAAGAACTGAGGCTCTCCGTTTTTATCAGAAATGAGTGATACTCTGAGCAGCGCCCATATCACATCGCCGTTCTTCCGGATATACCTTTTTTCCATACTATAAGAAGAAATTTCCTTATTGAGGATTGCGCTGACGTAGCTCAGATCTGCCTGCAGGTCGTCGGGGTGCGTTACTTCCTGGAAGGATCGTTTCAGCAATTCTTCTTTCGAATAGTCGAGGAATTTCAGCAGCGCTTCATTCACATCCATCCACAACCCTTCAGGAGATACCAATGCCATCCCGATTGCAGAATAATGAAATGCATTGAAGAATTTCTGCTCGGTCAGGCTTACCTGTACTTCCCTTGCTTTTCTTCCTGAAATGTCCTTATAAATGCCGGTGACTTTCTCCGGGTTGCCGTTGCTGTCGTATTTAACGATCTTTCCCCGGGAGATGATCCATCTCCAGCCATAGCTATTGCACCACACCCTGTATTCCTGTTCGTAATGACTTATCTGCCCCGACAAATACATCTCCAGGTGCTTCAGCACACGTTCCCTGTCATCGGGAAATATCAGATCTTTAAAAAGGGAGAAAGTCAGGTCCAATTCGGGCTTTTTAAATTTAAACAGATCGTGCCACCCTTCCCTGACATAGAACTTGTCTTCCTGCGGATACAGGTCCCACACCCCAAGCCCATTGCTTCTAAGTGCCAGCTTGATCCTCTCTTCATGTATCCTGCTGCTTTCTTCCGTATCAATTTTTTCTGTACAATCAGTGAAAGAGATAAGTACACCGCGCTGATCGTTCTCTTCTATCAGGGCCGTACTCACATTTAGCCATTTCAGCATACCTCTATCGTTTATCATCCCCAGCAATTTATTCTTTTGGGCTTGTCCTGTTTCGAGGGTTAAGGAGAAGGGCAGATTTTCATGCTGGTAATGCGCCCCGGATCCTTCGATCAAATCCAGTCCAAGGCAGGCAATTGTTCGCCCGTAAAGGTCATCCGGGCTTCGTTCAAAGATTTGTGCAGCTGCCTTGTTAGAGAAGATAATAGCGTTTTTACTGTTTTGAATAATAATTCCCTCCGGAATGGCGTCAAGGATCGTTTTGTTAAACGTAGATTGAAGGTTCATGGGCAGATGAGTTTTTAGTAATACAGTTTATGTACATGTGTGTGCATTGAGAGAACATTAATTTTCCAAAGACACGACAAGATAAATGCCGTCATGACGGCCATAACCTTATCCATTATGTGTTTTTTTGTGTGTTTGATGTAGCCTCTGCTATTAAAAGAGAGCCAGCAGATGCGTAAAACCCCGTGTTTTATTAGGTGCAAATGTTCACAAAAACAGGCTATAAAGCAAATAGAATGTTAATGTTTTTTTAGCGTATATCAGTTGATATCCACAGGACATCAAAACCGAAAGACGATACGATACGGGTTCCGGCAAAGGGTGATAAAATATGAGCTGCGTAATTGGCAAAGGCACTATCTGCAAATGATTGTCAAAAAAAAACCAGGCGTAGTTTTTTTAAGCAGAGCAAGCTATATTGCGGCGCAAACAAATATCGGATGAAGAATATAAAAAACCTTTTATTTTACTGTCTTGTCATAGGGGGATTTTCAGTCCTCATCTATCTTATCGCATCGCAGGGAGCTCTTTTGGAAACTGGCCGCCTTGCCGGCTCAAAACTGGCAAATGGAGGCTCAGGCTGGGAACATTTCAAAGAGGGACTCCAGCATAACCTGGCTTATCCGCTTGGAGTGTTACTTCTGCAGATCATTACCATTATACTGGTAGCCAGGCTTTTTTCATATATTTTCAAGAAAATGGGACAGCCTTCCGTGATTGGGTAGATTGTGGCGGGTATTGTGCTCGGGCCTTCGCTTGTGGGAGCGTATGTCCCGGAGTTCTCCCACTTTATTTTCCCGGCAACATCGCTTCCGAATCTTGGAATTATGAGCCAGATGGGACTTATCCTGTTTATGTTCGTGGTAGGTATGGAACTTGATTTGAAGGTGCTCCGCAACAAAGCGCACGAAGCTGTAGTGATCAGTCATGCCAGTATTATCTTCCCTTTCGCACTTGGAGTGGTACTGGCCTACTTCATCTACCAGACCACCGCGCCAGACAAGGTGAATTTCCTCTCCTATTCTCTCTTTATCGGTATATCTATGAGTATCACGGCCTTCCCCGTGCTGGCCCGGATAGTCCAGGAACGCGGCCTCAGCAAAACCCGCCTGGGATCTATCGCCATTACCTGTGCGGCGGCTGATGACATTACCGCATGGTGTATCCTCGCTGCTGTTATAGCCGTAGTGAAAGCCGGATCGCTTGCCAGTGCCGGTTACACGATCATTCTGGCTGCCGTTTATGTTGTCGCGATGCTGAAGCTGGTCAGGCCTTTTTTAAAACGTATCGGGGAACTTTACTCCAGCAAAGAAAGTTTAAGCAAGCCTATTGTCGGGATCTTTTTTGTGGTACTTCTCATCTCAGCCTGGAGCACAGAGATCATCGGGATCCACGCGCTCTTCGGTGCATTCATGGCAGGCGTCATAATGCCTCCCAATATCAGTTTCAGGAATATTTTCATTGAGAAGGTAGAAGATATTGCACTTGTGCTTCTTCTTCCGCTGTTCTTCGTTTTCACCGGCCTGAGAACACAGATAGGTCTCCTTAATGAACCGGGCTTATGGGAGCTCTGCGGGATTGTTATCCTGGTTGCTGTTACCGGTAAATTCGCGGGAAGTGCCCTGGCAGCACGTTTTGTCGGACAAAACTGGCACAGCAGCCTTACCATAGGAGCCTTAATGAATACCAGGGGCCTTATGGAACTGGTAGCGCTGAATATCGGTTACGATCTGGGTGTGCTGTCTCCCCAGATGTTTGCCATCCTGGTATTGATGGCTTTGGTCACCACATTCATTACCGGTCCCTCTCTTGATCTCATCAATAAGTTTTTCAGTCCCGGAGAAGAAGAACCTTCACTGCCTGGCAGAAGCTCTAAGTACAACGTTTTGCTGTCTTTCGGCAGTCCGCATACCGGCCGGCAGCTGGTAAAGATTGCCCACTCCCTCACCTGCAGGTCGAAGGACAGTTCTATGATCACAGCGCTGCATTTATCTCCGGCAAATGAACTCAATTTATTCAATGAGTCGGAATACGAAAATGAAAGTTTTAAACTGATCAGGGAGGAAGCTCAGAAGCTGGACCAGGCATTTACCCCGGTATTCCGCCCGGTTCAGGATATCAATGAAGAAATAACATCTATCGCTAATAACGGCGACTATGACCTGCTGCTCGTAGGTGCCGGAAAGTCGGTTTATGAAGGAACAATCCTGGGAAAGATCCTTGGCTTTACTACCCGCGTGATCAAACCGGATGTTATTTATAACACCCTGAGAGGAAAAGACCGGCTGTTTAGTACAGGCACATTCGAAGAGCGGGTTCAGCACATGCTTAAAACAATCCGGATTCCTACGGGCATCGTGATTGATAAGAACTTTAAGGGGTTAAAAAGGGTTATTGTGCCTTTCTTCTCACTAAGCGACAGCTTCCTGCTGGTGTATATTCAGAAGTTCATACAGAATGCCGGAGCTGCGGTAACCATCCTCGACGCCTGGGAAACTGTGAAGGTGCATGTTGAGCTGAAAGAAGCGATTGAGGCGATAGAGCAAACGGCACCCGGAAAGATCAGCTTTTACGAAGATAAGTCGGTGGGAAAAAAACTGCTCGAACAGCATGATCTGATGCTGATAAGTGCCGATAGCTGGGAAAAGGTTATTGAAACCAGAAGTGCCTGGCTTTCTGAGACTCCCACTGTTCTGATCATAAAACCGTAATTAATACGCATTTTTGTATCTTGGCTTTAAATTATTGGATATGAAAAAACCACTCAGGATCGCAGGGATCACGCTTCTTATTATCATTACCGGTATTATCCTGATTCCATTTGTGTTTAAAGGAAAGATCGAACGGATAGTAAAATCAGAGATCAATAAGAACCTGAATGCCAGGGTTGATTTCGCGGAGGCAGATGTTTCGCTGATCAGGCACTTTCCCGATCTTTCGCTCCGTCTTGAGAACTTAAATATCATTGGGACCGATCTGTTTGACAAGGACACGCTGCTTGCTGTGAAAGGGCTGGATCTTTCCCTGAATATCATGAGTGTGATCCGTGGAAACACGATCCAGGTAAACGCTGTCAATCTTGATCAACCCCGTATTTTTGCGCTGGTTGACAAAAACGGCAATGCTAACTGGAATATCATGAAGCCTGATACCACGGTATCTGATACGTCAGCCGAAAGCAAGCCCTTCGCAGTGCATCTGAAAAAATATGCTGTGACCCAGGGGTATATCGTCTACAACGATGAGCAGGCCGGAATGAATGCCAGGATTGTCAATCTGAATCATGAAGGAAAGGGAGATTTTACTTCCGACCTGTTCACCCTCGAAACC
>JBQGEO010000117.1:0-4642 GCA_052039655.1 Pararcticibacter sp. | reverse complement strand
ACGTGCACGTATCAGGAATCAGTATACCGGTTTTATTTTCCAGAATTTCCAGTTGCTGCCCACTTTGACGGCCCTGGAGAATGTTCTGGTCCCCCTTGAATTAAGAGGATTAAAAAATGTCAGGCCGAAAGCACTGGATCTGCTTGATAAAGTTGGCCTTGCCGACAGAAGTCACCATTACCCCGTCCAGCTTTCGGGGGGTGAACAACAACGTGTTGCTATCGCGAGGGCTTTCTCTAATGATCCCCTGATTCTGTTTGCAGATGAACCGACCGGAAATCTGGATACCACCACGAGCGAAAGGATAATCCGGCTTATTTTCGATCTGAACCGTGAAATGGGAACGACCCTGATCATGGTCACTCATGATATGGAACTTGCTGCCCGGACAGGCCGGGTGATCCGCATGAGAGGGGGCTCTATCTATTCGGATGAACCAATGGTCTCTTAAAGAATTAATGATGGAGAAACGTGGTTTAAATCTGAAATGGCTTTTCCGGATGGCCTGGCGGGACAGCCGCAGGAACAGGTCGCGTCTGTTGCTGTTTATGTCGTCCATTATCCTGGGAATTGCGGCGCTTGTTGCTGTTTATTCCTTTGGGCATAATCTGAAGCAGGATATAGATTCGCAGGCTGCCGGTCTTCTGGGTGCAGACCTGGTTATTTCGGGTAATAAAGAACCGTCTGCTGATATGCAGAAATACCTGGCATCTTTCGGAGACAGGAGATCCAGGGAACTGACTTTTGTTTCGATGGTATATTTTCCCTCCTCGCGGGGAACGCGGTTGGTGCAGGTGAGGGCATTGGATGGCGATTTTCCTTACTACGGAAAGCTTGAAACACAACCTGAAAATGCTGCCGGGATATTTAGAAAAGCGCAAATGGCTCTGGCCGACAGAACGCTCATGTTGCAGTTCGGTCTCAGGGCAGGTGATTCTATAAAGGTAGGTGATCTGAATTTCGCTGTCGCGGGCTTCCTGGAGAAAGCGCCCGGACAAACAGGTTTTTCCTCCGGAATAGCACCTGTAGTCTACATTCCGCTTAAATATGCGGCCGCCACCGGCCTTCTGAAAAGAGGAAGCCGTATTAATTACAATTATTACTATCAGTTTAAAAATGGGATTATTCCCGGGAAGCTGCCTGATCAGGTCAGGAAGAGAACGGATAAAGACGGAATGGAGATCGAAACGGTCGAAACGCAAAAGCAGAACACAGGAAGGGCGTTTGAGGATCTTACCCGTTTTCTTTCCCTGGTAGGTTTTGTTGCGCTCCTACTGGGATGCATAGGTGTTGCAAGTGCTGTCAATATTTATGTAAAGGAGAAGCTTCTTTCTGTTGCCGTGCTTCGCTGTCTGGGAGTGACCTCTGTACAGGCGTTTTTAATATATCTGATCCAGATACTTACGGCCGGTTTCATCGGTTCGGTGGTGGGTGCTGGCCTCGGTACTTTTGTCCAGCAGCTTTTGCCTCTTGTTTTAAAAGATTTTCTTCCGATCGAGGTGACGACTGGCATTTCCATGATGGCGATTGTACAAGGGATATCGGCGGGAGTGATTATTACTTTGCTTTTTGCTTTGCTTCCATTGTTGTCTGTAAGGAACATCGCACCTTTAATTACCCTTCGTGCATCTTATGAACGGACAGACCTGCGTCCCGATCCGTTAAGGTGGATCGTTTACATGCTCATTGGAGGGTTTATATTGTTGTTCAGCTACTTTCAGTTACACGTTTTTACCAGGGCTGTGTATTTCACGGGAGGGGTTATCGCTGCATTTTTAATTCTGTATGCTTTTGCCGGAGGGATGATCTACCTGCTGCGCCGCTTCTTTCCTTTTTCGTGGGGCTATGTGTGGCGGCAGGGGCTCGCCAATTTGTTCAGGCCTAATAATCAAACAGTAATCCTGGTAGTATCTGTAGGTCTCGGTACGGCCTTTATCTGTACGATGATCCTGGTTCAGCATATGCTGATGAAGCAGGTTACGCTGTCTTCCAGCGAAAACCAGCCGAACATGGTACTTTTTGATATCCAGGGCAGCCAGAAGCAAGCGATAGCAGATCTCACCAGGAAAAGCGGACTGCCGGTGCTCCAGGAAGTTCCTATCGTGACGATGAGGGTAGAAGAGATAAAAGGGAAGACTGCTGCACATGTAAAAAAGGACAGTTCGTCCGGAATCCCCGTCAGGGCCTTTAACTCCGAGATCAGGGCCACCTTCAGGGACAGCCTCACATCGGCTGAAAAGATTACTGAGGGAAAATGGCGGGGGAGCAACCGGGATGGAACTATATATGTATCTCTTGAAGAGAATTATGCCCGAAGGATCCATGTGAAGGTTGGTGATCCAATGGTTTTCAATGTGCAGGGAGCATTGATCCAGACTGTAGTAGGAAGTCTGAGAGAAGTCGACTGGAACAGGATTCAAACCAATTTCAGGGTAGTATTTCCTTCAGGCGTACTGGAGAAGGCTCCCCAGTTTCATGTCCTGATAACGCGTGTGCCCTCAACTGAGGCTTCTGTAAACTTCCAGAGGGCCGTGGTTACGCACTTTCCGAATGTGTCTGTTATCGATCTTAATCTCGTACTTAATATCCTGGACGGGATACTGAGCAAAATTGGGTTTGTTATCCGGTTTATGGCAGCCTTCTGTATTATAACGGGCGTGATCGTATTAATTGCATCTGTGTTAACCAGCAGGTATCAGCGAATGAAGGAGAACGTCTTATTGCGTACCATGGGGGCAAGCACTAAGCAGGTTCTGATTATTACATCTCTCGAATATTTCTTCCTTGGAGCCTGCGCTGCGGCAACGGGCGTAGTGTTGTCTTTTGCTGCTTCGTGGGCCCTGGCCAGGTATAGCCTGGAAACGGAGTTTTCGATATCGGTATGGCCTGTACTTGCCCTGTTTGTTTGTGTGTGCATACTGACCGTATTGATCGGGGTTCTCAACAGCAGAACTGTGCTGAACAGACCTCCTCTTGAAGTACTCAGAAAAGAGACACAGGGATAAGTTTCAAAAAGGATAATAGCCGCCTACCGCCTCGTGCGGATGAGATTCATAAATTTTCCATACTTTCGGTGTTTGTATGCAGGATATAAAAAACAATAAAAAAATCATCCGGGGCTGGGCGATGTTCGACTGGTCTAATTCAGCTTATAATCTTGTTATTACTTCGACCATATTTCCGGCCTACTACACGATCATCACAACCACAAAAGAGCATGGAGATAAGGTGACTTTCTTCGGAAGAACTTTCGTCAATACGGCCCTTTCGAACTACACATTATCAGTAGCCTATCTGATTATGGCTGTTTTATTGCCGCTGCTGTCATCGATGGCCGATTTCAGGGGGAACAAGAAGATCTTTATGAAGATCTTTACATACCTGGGGGGGCTGGCGTGTATGGGCCTTTTCTTTTTTGAACTCAAGACGCTTGAATTCGGAATCATCTGTTTTGCGTTGGCTGCAATGGGATATATAGGCGGGGTAATGTTCAGTAATTCCTATCTTCCGGAGATCGCAACGGTTGACGAGCAGGACAGGGTAAGTGCCCAGGGTTTTGCATACGGGTATATAGGGAGTGTGCTTTTGCAGATCATCTGTTTTGTTTTTGTGCTGAAACCTGAATGGTTTGGCATATCGGATGCCTCTTTCCCCGCAAGGTTCTCTTTCCTGCTGGTGGGCATCTGGTGGATCGCATTTGCGCAGATCCCGTTTTCCCTGCTGCCTTCGGGAAGCCCTAATAAAGAGAAGATCAACCGGCAGGTGATCCATAGTGGCTATCAGGAACTGATCAAAGTTTTCAGAAGAGTCAGGTCTGCCAGGGTGCTGAGGCGCTTCCTTTCCGCTTTCTTTTTTTATTCGGTAGGCGTACAAACCATTATGCTGGTAGCTGCAAGTTTCGGCGAGAAGGAACTGCACCTGGGTACTTCTAAGCTGATAGCGACTATCCTCATCATCCAGATCGTCGCAATAGCGGGGGCCTTTATCATGTCGTCATTAGCAAAGATTATTGGGAATATCAGGGTATTAATATTAGTGGTACTGATCTGGATAGCTGTATGTGTGGCGTCTTATTTTGTCTCCACGGCAGGACAGTTTTATGTGGTTGCTGCGGTTGTAGGGCTTATTATGGGAGGCATCCAATCATTGTCGAGATCAACATATTCTAAATATCTTCCTGAAAATACTCCTGATACAGCATCTTTTTTTAGTTTTTACGATGTTACCGAGAAACTGGCTATCGTCATTGGCTTAGCTGTATTTGCATTCATCGAAGAGCGCTCGAACATCAGGAATTCGGCCCTGACATTAAGTGTCTTTTTTATCCTCGGGCTTTTTATGCTCATTGTTTTATTATTTACTAAAAAGGAACAGAAGGCTGAACCTGAAGAATTGTAATACTATTTGTGCTTTTACAATTAAGGTTTACCTTTACCATTCTGAATATGACTGTAGAACTATTTATTCCCTGTTTTATAGACCAGCTTTACCCGGAAACGGCTTTTAATACCGTGAGGATACTCGAAAAAGCCGGCTGTAAGGTGAAATATAACCCGGAACAGACCTGTTGTGGTCAGGCATCTTTTAATGCCGGGTTTTGGGACGAAGCAAAGGCTGTGGGAAGTAAATTCCTGAATGACTT
>JBQGEO010000116.1:0-3373 GCA_052039655.1 Pararcticibacter sp. | reverse complement strand
AAAATTTAATACGCATCAGCTGAAGTTCTTCCCGGGTGTAATCATCACTACCCAGCTCTTTCAGCGCCATGTCGATAGAGTCTACTTCAGTACCTCTGAAATAATCAAAAACCTCATCCTGACGGTCTTCATCGATCATTTCATCGATATAATATTTAAGGTTCAGTTTCGTCCCCGAATTCACAATAGACTCTACTTCTCTTAATATATCCTCGTAAGTAAGGCCTTTGGATGCAGCTATATCTTCCAGCGCTATATGGCGGTCGATGTTTTGTATGATCGATACCTTTAACGCTGATTTGTTCGCAGCACTTTTGACAACCAGGTCTACAGGCCTGTCTATGTCGTTGTCTTCTACATACTTACTGATAAGATTAACGAAAGGAGTACCAAACTTAAGTGCTTTTCCGGACCCAACACCATGGATCTGTTTGATTTCTTCAATTGATACCGGGTAATGGATACACATTTCTTCAAGAGACGGATCCTGGAAAACAACGAAAGGCGGAAGGTTTTTCTGTTTCGCGATCTTCTTCCTCAGATCCTTAAGCATCTTGAGAAGCTCCTCATCCATGGCTCCCGCCCCACCCTGCGAAGTCTCATCCTGATCATCGTCGGTGGCTTCCATCTCGCGGTTCAGCACAAACTTAAGGGAATGAGGGCTATCAATAAATGATTTACCGGATTTTGTCAGTTTAAGAAGCCCGTAATTATCAATATCCTTCGAAAGGTAATTGTTGAGCAGCGCCTGTCTCAGTACCGATTTCCAAAGCAGTATGCCATCCTCCTTACCACTCGCAAACTCAGGGATCTTATTATGGTTGTAAGCCGCTATCTGCTGAGTTTCAAGCCCCATAACCACATTTAAAATATGCTGGTCATCAAACTTCTCACCAAATTCCTTTATCAGTCTTAATGTACCCTGCAACTTCTCAGTTGCATCAAAATGAGTCTTTTGCGCCCGGCAATTGTCGCACATATTGTTACAACCCGCTTCGTCGAAATTCTCTCCGAAATAATGAAGGATTTGTTTCCTGCGGCAAACTGCCGATTCAGCATAATCGATCACTTCTTTCAATATCTGCGTGCCTATCTCCCTTTCAGAGACAGGTTTATCTTTCATAAACTTGGCAAGTTTGTCGATATCCTTTTCCGAATAAAACGCCAGGCACAGGCCTTCACCTCCGTCGCGTCCCGCCCTGCCGGTTTCCTGGTAATATCCTTCCATGCTTTTCGGGATATCATGATGGATCACATACCTGACATCAGGCTTGTCTATCCCCATGCCAAAGGCTATCGTTGCAACGATTACCTCTACATCCTCCATCAGGAACTTATCCTGTGTTTCTGCCCGCGTTTTAGGATCCAGCCCTGCATGATAAGGCAGTGCGCGGATTCCGTTAAGATTTAACGCTTCTGAAACCTCTTCTACCTTTTTCCGGCTGAGGCAGTACACAATCCCTGATTTTCCGCTATTGCCTTTGATGAACCTTACGATCTCCTTCATTACATTCTTCTTCGCACGAACCTCGTAATAAAGGTTGGCCCTGTTAAAGGATGATTTGAACAAAGTGGCATTGTTCATCTGAAGGTTTTTAATGATATCCTGCTGAACCTTAGGTGTAGCAGTGGCCGTTAAAGCGATAATGGGGATATTCTCACCCAGATTGTTAATCACCTGGCGTATTTTACGGTATTCAGGACGGAAATCATGCCCCCATTCTGAAATACAGTGAGCTTCATCCACTGCCACAAATGAAACGGTTATCAGCCTGAGGAAATCAACATTCTCGGGCTTTGAAAGAGACTCCGGTGCAACATACAACAGTTTTGTCTCTCCGCTTAATACATCCTGTTTAACTTTTGTTATCTCAGACTTATTCAATGAAGAATTCAGGAAGTGGGCAATACTGTCGGTACCGCCAAAGGCCCTCAGCTGATCGACCTGGTTCTTCATCAGTGCTATCAGAGGTGAGATCACCACTGCAGTCCCTTCGCTCATCAATGCCGGCAACTGGTAACAGATAGATTTTCCACCGCCTGTCGGCATTATTACAAACGTATCCTTTTTCTGTAATATATTGGTTATTATTGCTTCTTGCTCGCCTTTGAAGTTATCAAAGCCAAAAAAATTCTGTAAATTATCAAATAGTGATTTCTTGATCTCCATGTCCTCCTGTGGGAAAAAATTTAGAAAGCCTAAACTTCACCCCAAAATAACATATTTTTGCCGTGAATTAGTATGTTTTATAATAAATATTTTCTGATTGAAAACGATTTCTGAAGTACTGCAGATCGCAGAACGCACCTTACAAACGGAAGTGGAAGGCCTTTCCGGGCTGGCTTCAAAGCTGAATAATGACTTTTACGTAATAATCGAATCCATCTTGAATCTGAGGGGGCGTGTAATTGTCACGGGGGTGGGCAAGAGTGCACTTGTTGCACAAAAAATTGTTGCTACTTTCAATTCAACCGGTACTCCTTCTGTGTTTATGCATGCTGCAGATGCCGTACATGGCGACCTTGGAATCATTCAAAAAGAAGATCTTGTTATCTGCATATCAAAGAGTGGTAATACTCCTGAAATTAAAGTGCTCGTGCCCCTCCTGAGACACGCCGGTAATACGCTCGTTGGCATGGTTGGAGATACGAATTCATACCTGGCCAAACAGGCTGACTACGTGTTGGATACCACCGTTGGAAAAGAAGCGTGTCCTTTGAACCTGGCGCCAACCACCAGTACTACTGTACAAATGGTGATGGGCGATATGATGGCTGTTTGCCTTCTTGAATGCCGGAACTTCAGCAGCGAAGATTTCGCTAAATTTCACCCGGGGGGATCACTTGGAAAGAAGCTTTACCTGAAAGTCAGTGACCTTTATATTAACAATGATAAACCAGAGGTAAGCCCTGAGGCATCAATAAAGGAAGTGATTCTGGAGATCACCAGAAATCGCCTTGGGGCCGTCACCGTGGTCAGCAATGATAAAATAGCAGGTATCATCACTGACGGCGATATCCGGAGGATGATGGAGAAATATGACAGCATCTCCGGGTTACAGGCAAAGGATATCATGTACAGGGCACCCCGTAAGATCGAAAGCGGTGAACTGGCTGTGAATGCACTAGAGCTGATGCGTGAACATGATATAATGCAGTTAATAGTAGTAAACAATGGTGAATACAAAGGTATGCTTCACCTGCACGACCTGGTGAAAGAAGGATTGATCTAGTTTCCGGAAAAGCAGGGGCCAAGAACTATTTACAACCGGTAACAACTTATTGAACGATGGCAACCTATATTAGCGCCAAGTTTTAAACAAACAAGTAAGCTACCCTTATAATCATAAACCAGTGACCAAAGACGCACAAA
>JBQGEO010000115.1:0-3897 GCA_052039655.1 Pararcticibacter sp. | reverse complement strand
CTGAAGCAACCTGCTTGATAGAAGAACGCATAGAATCGCCGTTCGGAAGTGGGGTATAACGCATTTCATCTTCCCCGCCTTCTCCTGTATTGCTTCTGCCTCCTATACGGTTCATGGCAATGGCAAGAGTGCTGTGCGCTTCATGTGAAATAGAGCCAAAAGACATAGCCCCGGTAGCAAAACGCTTCATAATCGCCTCAATCGGCTCCACTTCCTCCAATGGAACCGGCTCCCGGTGATGAGCGAAGTCAAACAGCCCCCGGAGGGTATACATCTTCTCAGACTGATCATTTATCAACTTCGCATACTGTTTATAAACAGAATAATCACCGGTACGGGTTGAATGCTGAAGAAGATGCACCGTCTGAGGATTAAAGAGGTGAGCTTCTCCGCGTCTCTTCCACTGATATATTCCTCCTTCCGGCAAAAGCTGGAACTCTGATTTAGAATGGATAAAGCCCTGATTGTGCTTGAACAGGCTTTCCCGGGCTATTTCATTCAGCCCAAGCCCTCCGATACGCGTTACTGCACCTGTAAAATATTTATCAACGACTTCTTTATTAATACCGAGGATCTCGAAGATCTGGGCACCATGATAAGATTGCAGCGTAGAAATGCCCATTTTAGAGAAGATCTTCAGCAATCCGTCGCATATAGCTTTTATATAATTCTTTGACAGATAATTGAAGTCCAGAGAGCTTTCCAGCTTACCTTCCTCCTTCAGGGTACGGATGGTTCCTAATGCCAGGTATGGATTAATAGCCGTAGCCCCGAATGACAACAGACATGCAAAATGATGCACTTCCCATACGTCTCCTGCTTCTACCACCAGACCTACCTGACCACGGAAACCTTTCTTGATCAGATGGTGGTGAACAGCCGACACTGCAAGCAGTGAAGGGATCGGTGCATGCTCGGAATCTACCGCCCTGTCTGACAGGATCAATACTTCAAATCCATCTTCCACAGCATCTTCTGCATAGCGGCAAAGCCTTGCTATCCCTTTTTCAAGAGAGCCGGGGTGGCCGTCGGCCTTAAAATAAGTATAAAGAGTTTTGGCATGGAACAAGCCGGTATCGATACTCCTTAACTTCTCTAATTCGTAATTAGTCAATATCGGATGACGCAAAGCCACACAATGACAGTGCATCTTATCTTCATCAAAAAGATTCCCGTTATTTCCGATGAAAGTGGACAGGCTCATCACCATTCTCTCACGGATCGGGTCGATCGGCGGATTGGTAACCTGCGCAAAGAATTGTTTAAAGTAGCTGGAAATATGTTGGGGGCGATCAGACAAAACAGCCAGTGGTACATCTGTTCCCATCGATCCGATAGGCTCTTTTCCATCAACAGCCATCGGCTTGATAATGGTTTCGATATCTTCACGTGTATATCCGAATACCTGCTGGTATTTCAGTACAGATTCCTTAGAGAGATTGGTGAAAGCAATCCTGGGTTCAGGAAGCTCTTCCATCCGGATCTTATAGTTTTCCAGCCACTCACCGTAAGGTTGTGCTGAAGCAACTTTATGCTTAATCTCCTGATCGGTAATAATTTCACCTTCCTCAAGATCAACCAGGAACATTTTACCCGGTTGAAGACGGCCTTTCTTGACAATGATCTTTTCGGGAACAGGCAACGCGCCGGCTTCAGAGGCCACAATCACTCTCTGATCGTTGGTAACCGCAAACCTTAACGGACGGAGGCCATTTCTGTCAAGCAAAGCCCCAATTTGTTTACCATTTGTAAAAGTAAGCGCAGCAGGGCCGTCCCATGGCTCCATTAATGTCGCATGAAATTCATAGAAAGCTTTTTTCAATGAATCCATTTGCTCATTGCCGTCCCATGCTTCAGGCACCAGCATCATCATGACGTGGGGAAGTGAACGGCCAGTATGTACCAGCACTTCAACCACGTTATCCAGGCATGCCGAATCTGACTGATTGGCATCAATCACCGGAAGGATAATGTCCATTTCTTCTTTAGAAAAGAAAGAAGAAGCATATGATCTTAAACCTGAATAAAACCAGTTGAGATTACCGGTAAGAGTGTTAATCTCACCGTTATGCGCCATAAATCTGAAAGGCTGCGCAAGCTTCCATGAAGGAAATGTATTAGTAGAGAAGCGGCTGTGAACCATCCCGAATCCGGAGGTGAGGCGCGCATCTGCCAGATCAGAATAGTAGGTCCGCAGCTGGTAGGTGGTTAATTGCCCTTTATAAACAATAACTTTACATGAAAGAGATGCTATATAAAAATCGCTTCCCTGGTTAACAGTTTCAGAGACAGTCTTGCTTATAAGCCTTCTTAGTACATATAACTTGCGTTCGAATTCTTCTGTATTGGTAATACCGGAAGGTCTTTCTATAAACACCTGCTCAACCGACGGTTCAACGGCAAGAGCTGTCTCCCCCACTACCGACGGGTCTACGGGAAGTTTTCTGAAACCCAGCACAGACAAACCAAGTTTTTCAGCAGAATTAAAAATAACAGTCCGGCAGGATTCCTTAATAGCAATCTCTTTAGGAAAGAAGATCATACCGACACCGTAGTGGCCTGGTTCCCCAATGTGAATATCAAGAGAAATACACTCCTCAATAAAGAATTCGTGAGGAATCTGCAATAAAATACCTGCACCATCGCCCGTTTCCGGATCGCACCCACATGCGCCCCTGTGCTCCATATTTTCCAGAATGGTTAAAGCATCTGAGACGATCTGGTGCGACTTGTGGCCTTCGATATGAGTAATAAAACCTACCCCACAAGAGTCATGTTCGAACTCAGGGCGATACAATCCCTGCTGGTCATTTTCGATTTGTTTCATCAGATTTATAAATGCAAATTACTAAGTTAAGGATTAACCCTTAAAATTAGGACAATTCAATAATTTTTGTTTATTCTTTAATTCTGCAATAGCAAATATAATTTATTTTACCAATTTACTAAAGCCAAATCTAAAATTTTATTAAAATACTAATTCACTCTTTCACCAAAACAATTTCGCGGATTCCGTGCAGTGAAATCAATCAACAAGGTACTTAATAAATATAAAAATTCAAATTCTTTTCACCGTTTATGTTATTTTGCTATCTTTGCCCCGGGTTAGTCTTCTACGACCAGCTCCTCTTGAACTCCCCCAGGGTGGGAACGCAGCAAGGGTAGAGAGTCGTAGCGGTGCGATAGAAGGTGCTAGCCCATTTTTTTTCTTTTTTATTTCCAATCCAGTTTATTCTTTTTCTTAACCCGAACGGCCAGTGTCATGACGATGCTATTTATTATTACGTGTTGCTTTTACACTAAATATTAAATAAACTATCAGCAACAGTTTAGTATATTAGCACCATATTTTTTCAACCGGCGTTGAACAACACATAAATAAAATTGACATGAAATTTTTTATCGACACTGCTAACCTTGCACAGATTAAAGAAGCCCACGAAATGGGAGTACTTGATGGTGTAACAACCAACCCAAGCCTGATGGCGAAGGAAGGAATAACCGGCCAGGATAATGTTATCAACCACTATAAAACAATCTGTGGCATTACTGACGGTGATGTAAGTGCAGAAGTGATAGCTACCACTTATGAGGAAATTATCGCAGAGGGAGAAGCCCTTGCAAAACTTCATGAAAGAATTGTAGTAAAGGTTCCGATGATAAAAGATGGTGTAAAAGCTATCAAATACTTCGCATCAAAGGGAATCAAAACTAATTGCACCCTGGTATTTTCTGCCGGACAGGCTTTGCTCGCTGCCAAAGCTGGCGCCACTTACGTATCTCCATTCATTGGCCGCCTTGATGATGTTTCAACTGATGGCTTAGGCTTAATTGAAGACATCCGGACAATTTATGATAATTACGGATATACCACACAGATCCTTGCTGCGTCCGTCC
>JBQGEO010000114.1:0-6705 GCA_052039655.1 Pararcticibacter sp. | reverse complement strand
ATCTGTCAGCTCTTATCTATACTTCGGGTACTACCGGTATTCCCAAGGGCGTGATGCTCACACATGCGAACTTCACTGAAAATGTATGGGCCTCCCTCGAACAGATCACCATAGTAAACACAGAGGAGCTCTTTTTATCGTTCCTTCCTCTTTCACATGTTTTCGAACGCACTGCAACCTACCATATTTGCTGTGCAAAAGGCTGTAAGATTGCGTTCTCCCAGAGCCTCGAACTGCTGGCAAAGAACATGGAAGAAATTAAACCAACTGTGATGAGCTGCGTTCCCCGCCTTCTCGAACGAATTCACGATAAGGCAGTAAAAAGCGCAACACAAGCCGGGGGAGCTAAAGCCAGGGTATTTAACTGGGCAGTAGCAACGGGAAAAAAATACCGGGAAACGAAAGAGGCAGGAAAAAATCCGGGACTGTTCCTGTCCCTGCAGCGCAAACTGGCAGACAAGCTGGTGTTCAGCAAAGTAAAAGAAAAAACCGGCGGCAGATTAAAATTCCTTCTCTCGGGCGGCGCAGCCCTCCCTCAAAATGTAGGAGAGTTTTTCGGCAACCTGGGTATCAAAGTACTGGAAGGATTCGGGCTTACCGAAACATCTCCGGTTATGGCTGTTACGGAATACGACCGCCAGGTGTACGGTACAGTGGGAAGGATCATTCCGAGAATTGAAGTAGGCATCCAGGATCCGGATACCCGAAAAATATACACCATACAAACCCACGATACATTCAATCCTGAGTTTGAATCCCCTGAAGGGGAGATTATCGTGCGGGGTCACTGCGTGATGAAGGGGTACTGGAACAAACCAGAAGAAACAGCAATGGTAATTGACCAGGAAGGTTGGTTCCACACGGGCGATATCGGTCTGTTTCATAAAGGAAATCTCAAAATTACCGACCGCATCAAAAATATCCTGGTGAATTCTTACGGCAAGAATATTTATCCTACGCCTGTTGAAAACACCTACTTAAAGAGCCAGAAGATCGAACAGATCTTTCTGATAGGTGATAAACGGGAATATATCACAGCAATCATAGTCCCCTCAAAAGACAGCCTGCAGCATCAGTTCGGGCTTACCGAAGAATTCTTTCAAAGACCAGACATGTTTATTGAGGATGAAGAGATTGTAAACTGGATTGCACATGATGTCCGCTCTCTTTCAAACGAGCTTGCTAAATTTGAACGGATAAAGAATTTTAAGATCAAACGAAACCCTTTCTCCATTGAAGCCGGCGAGATCACTCCTTCCCTTAAAGCAAAACGTAAAGTGATCGAAAAAAAATACGCAGAAGATATTAATAAGCTTTACCAGGAAGAAGTGGCGGGAGATTAGACTTCCCGTATCAATTTCTATATTTGCAAAAATTTACATAACACGCGATGAGTATAGGATTATCCGAACAGGAAATATTGCGCCGGGAAGCTTTACAGCAGCTGAGACAGCTGGGTATTGATCCCTATCCGGCCGAATCATACGAGGTGAACGTTACCGCCCGGGATATACACGAAAACTACGAAAGAGATAAAACTTCCTATCAGAGTATCAGCATCGCGGGCCGGATCATGGGCCGCAGGATCATGGGAAGTGCTTCCTTTATAGAACTCCAGGATTCCA
Source organism: Pararcticibacter sp. (assembly GCA_052039655.1). Lineage (GTDB taxonomy): Bacteria > Bacteroidota > Bacteroidia > Sphingobacteriales > Sphingobacteriaceae > Arcticibacter. The sequence goes on along the minus strand of JBQGEO010000114.1, from coordinate 5,080 downwards.
CAGGAAGGATACAACTTTACCTTAAAAGGGACGATATCTGCCCGGATGAGGACAAGACATTATACAACACTGTTTTTAAGAAATTACTTGATATAGGTGATTTTATTGGGGTTAAAGGCTTTGTCTTCACTACCCAGACAGGCGAAGTATCCATCCATGTTTCAGAGCTCACCATACTTGCCAAATCCCTCAAACCGCTTCCAGTGGTAAAGAGAGACGAACAGGGTAATATTTATGATGGGTTTACCGATCCCGAATTAAGGTACCGTCAGCGCTATGTCGACCTTACTGTAAATCCCGGTCTGAAGCAGATCTTCATCAACCGTTCCAAAGTCATTAAAACCATGAGAAGTTATTTCGACTCTCAGGGATGGATGGAAGTAGAAACACCAATTCTCCAGGCGGTTCATGGCGGAGCAGCAGCAAGGCCATTCAAGACGCACCACAATACCCTCGACATGCCGCTTTACCTTCGTATCGCTAACGAGCTCTATTTAAAGCGTCTTATCGTGGCAGGGTTCGACGGAGTGTATGAGTTCGGAAAAATGTTCAGGAACGAAGGTATGGACAGAACCCATAACCCCGAGTTTACATCCATGGAGATCTATGTAGCTTATAAGGACTATATATGGATGATGTCTATGGTAGAAGAATGCCTGGAAGAAATCGCAAAGGCTATTCACGGAACTTCCGTAGTTCCTGTTGGCCAGCATCAGATAGACTTCGCAGGGCCTTATGAAAAGTTGACAATGTTCCAGTCTATCGAGAAATATACGGGTATCGATGTCTCTCAGATGGACGAAACCATGCTGCGCCAGGTATGCCGTGACCTCGGTATCGAAGTAGACAAGACCATGGGTAAAGGAAAACTTATCGACGAGATCTTCGGCGCAAAAGTGGAGGCCAATTTAATACAGCCTACGTTCATTACTGATTATCCTATCGAGATGACTCCCCTTGCCAAAAAGCACCGGAGTGCGGATGGATTAGTAGAGCGGTTCGAGATATTCGTGAACGGAAAGGAAATCGGGAATGCCTATTCTGAGCTGAATGACCCGATCGACCAGAGAGCCCGTTTCGAAGATCAGCTCCTGCTCGCAAACCGCGGAGATGAAGAGGCAATGGCAATGGACGAAGATTTCCTTCGTTCCCTGGAATACGGGATGCCTCCTACCTCAGGGCTCGGCATCGGGATCGACCGTCTCGTAATGCTTATGACCAACCAAAGCACCATCCAGGAAGTGCTGTTCTTCCCGCAAATGCGCCCTGAGAAAAAGCTGAAAGTAGCATCTGTAGATGACTTTGTGGCAATCGGAGTTCCGGCAGAGTGGGTACCAGTACTGTTAAAGATGGGCTTCAACACGATTGAAGAGCTGAAAGCAGCCAATCCGAACAAGGTATTTAACGATCTGGGCGGCATGCGTAAAAAGCTAAAGCTGGATATTTCCATCCCTTCAAAAGAAGCGGTAATGGAATGGTTCGAATAAAAAACGTTTAACAAAAGCTTAAAGGCCTGTAAACACTGAGTTTACAGGCCTTTATTATGTTTGTTGAAAAATGGAATTTTTATGAACTTGTCCAGTATTGAAATCACAGAAAACGAATACCTGATCAAACTCAGCAAAGAAGACTTCGATCTTTCATTCATCAATCAGTTGCTGAAACGCATTCAGGCTGAGAAGTTTTTCACAAGGAACCATGTCTCACCCGAAGAAGAAGACATCATCAGCAAGGTCTCAAAAGCAGAAAGAAGTTCCTATTTCGATCATCTTGACGATAAATAGGACCCGGGGTTAACTATTACCTTGGCCTGAATCCTCTGGTTTGTACCACCGTCTTATCCAGCTGACTCATCTGCCCCTGCATCATCTTGATCTGCTCGGCCAGCAACTTATTTTTATCTGCCTTCTTAGCCTCCTGAAGATACATGGTGGCTTCTCTTTTATTACGCTTTGCCATCGCAATACCCGCAAGGCTTAACTTTGCAAGAGCGACATTATGATCCATTGTCATACCGAGGGAAAGCGCCTTTTTGAAATATTTCTCAGACTGCATAGGAGCCCGGCGTGATTCGATAAGGCCGATCAGGAGGTTGTAATAGCCATGCTGAGCTTTTAAAAGTTCGCGCTCATAATTCTTAATGCTTTTCAGCCAGCTCTCAGCCTTTTCCATATTCTCCTTACGCAGGTAATACTGCGCAATGAGCATCCTTTCATTAAAGAAAAATGTCACAGACACAACAAGAGCTAAAAGCACCACCAGGATACCCCATCCCCAGTGCCCAAACACCATCATCGCAATTGAAGATCCCAGTAAAGCAAAAGCTATTATTAACCTAAAAAAATTCGGCATATATTTTTTTCTTTGTTGTTTTGTTAAGTGGATGCAAATATCCGCTTATTTAACCGCTTAAGCAAAAAATATACAACTATGTCTGTTCAGATTGAAGAATCCTGGAAAGAAGTTCTCGAAGGAGAATTCGAAAAAGAATATATGCACAACCTGAAAGCTTTTCTTCAAAAAGAAAAGCAGGAAGGAAAAGTAGTTTTCCCTCCCGGGAACATGATCTTCAATGCCTTTAATCATACACCTTTCGATAAAGTCAAAGTAGTCATTCTGGGCCAGGATCCCTATCACGGACAAGGGCAGGCTCACGGCCTGTCGTTTTCTGTTCAGAAAGGAGTAACCATCCCCCCTTCTCTCAGGAGCATTTATAAAGAATTAAAAAACGATATAGAAACTTTTACGATCCCCGCGCATGGCGAACTGACCAAATGGGCTGACGAAGGAGTCCTGATGCTCAATGCCACCCTCACCGTCCGCAAAGGAGAGCCAGCTTCGCACCACAACAAAGGCTGGGAAAGATTTACCGACGAAGCAATCCGTCAGCTCTCCGAAAAAAGAAATGGCCTCGTCTTTCTCCTCTGGGGAAAAAACGCCCAGGCAAAAATCCCTCTAATCGACGACTCAAAGCATTTTGTCCTCAAGGCCGCGCACCCCTCCCCTTACTCGGCAGACCACGGGTTCTTCGGGTGCCGGCATTTTTCCAAAACAAATAAACTATTAAAAGATCAGGGACTTGAAGAGATAGACTGGCAGATCGTGTAAAGAGTTATGAATTATGGGTTATGAGTTATGGGTTACGGGAATGAATATTAAGCTATTACATTCATAACTTCTAATTCATAACTCATAATTCATAACCCATAATTCTCTTTAGTAGTCCAGGGGCAATACCGGCTCCCTTTTGCTGGTAGAAAGGATCATCATCGTCTGGAACGTCTTCACCACCCTGATCCTGCTAATCTTTTCCATAATCAGCTTTTCGTAGGCCTTAATATCCTTTACATAGATCTTAAGAACAAAGTCACAGCCACCGGTAACGTGGTGACACTCGATGATCTCACGAATTTTCTTTACTTCGTCAACAAAAGTCTGGATCGTGTTGTTCTGATGAAAATCAAGCTGAATCTGGATAAATGTTTTAATCCCCAGACCCAATTCTTCTTCGTCTACCCTCGCATGATAACTCTTGATAATCCCAAGATTTTCAAGCTTTCGTACCCGTTCCAATGTCGGAGCCGGTGAGAGGCCGATTTCTGTTGAAAGCTGCAGATTGGTAATACGGCCATTCTGCTGCAGCGTTTTGAGAATTTGAAGATCAATTTTGTCTGGTTGGTATGGCATAATTTAGAATTATTCTGCCAATTTAAAACAATTTGAAATAATATTTTATTTTTAGATTAATCTAATTTTAATATTAGATTTGCAAAACAAGAGTTAAACTTTATGGGAGAATCTTTAGGAGAAGTCCATTCCACTGTCACCACATCCGGCAAAAAAGGATGGCGCAAATTATTAGCTTTTATAGGACCTGCTTATCTTGTCAGTGTGGGATATATGGACCCCGGAAACTGGGCCACTGATATTGCAGGGGGCAGCCAGTTCGGATACAAGCTTATCTGGGTACTTCTTATGTCTAACCTCATCGCTCTCCTTCTGCAGTCTTTATCAGCACGTCTGGGAATCGTCAAAGGGCTCGATCTCGCACAGGCATCCAGAAACACTTATGCTTCCTGGGCAAATTATCCGCTCTTTGCTCTGGCTCAGATAGCCATTATCGCATGCGACCTGGCAGAAATAATCGGGATGGCGATCGGATTACAGCTACTCTTTGTACTCCCTCTTATCTGGGGCATCTCCATCACTATACTCGACACCTTTCTTCTGTTGTTCTTATTAAACAAAGGAATGCGGTCGATGGAAAGCTTCATTGTATCCATGGTGTTTATTGTTGGCCTGTCTTTCCTGGCGGAGATGTTCATTGTCGAGCCTTCGATGCCGGAAGTAATAAAGGGCTTCGAGCCTTCGGTTCTCAGTGGAGATGCACTTTACATCGCAATAGGAATTATCGGGGCAACGGTCATGCCGCACAACCTCTACCTTCACTCTTCCCTGGTTCAGACCAGGAAGATAGAACGTACACCTGAAGGAATACGGGAATCCCTCAAATTCAACCTGATCGATACCACGGTAGCACTCAATCTGGCATTTCTGGTCAATGCGTCTATCCTCATCCTGGCAGCCACAGCATTCTTTAAGAACGGCTATCACGAAGTAGCCCAGATACAGGATGCCCATAAGCTGCTCGACAATATATTTGGCTCACTTGCCCCTGCCCTTTTTGCCATTGCCTTAATTGCAGCGGGTCAGAGTTCAACCGTCACCGGCACCCTGGCCGGACAGATCATTATGGAAGGGCATCTGAATCTAAAGATCCAGCCCTGGCTGCGCCGTCTGCTCACACGCCTTCTGGCCATCATACCCGCATTCTTTACGATCCTCTATTTTGGAGAAGAAGCCCTGGGCGAATTGCTGGTACTGAGCCAGGTTGTCCTCAGTCTGCAACTCGGCTTTGCTGTAATCCCCCTCATCCATTTCACATCAGACAAGAATCCAATGGGCGAGTTTGCCATCAAACCCTGGGTAAAAATTCTGGCATGGCTGAGTGCCCTGGTTATTGTTGTCCTCAATATGAAACTAGTTTTCGAAGAGGTGCTCAACTGGTTCAATACCTCAG
>JBQGEO010000113.1:0-2731 GCA_052039655.1 Pararcticibacter sp. | reverse complement strand
CCATTTCCTTCAATTTCTTTTGCATTTTCGTCCATCAGGCAGGGTTGAACGCCCGGCAAAGGAAGACTGGCATAGCCTGGTTTTAAGGGGGTAATTCCAGCTATCGGAGAGATCATTAGGCCGCCTGTTTCCGTCTGCCACCAGGTGTCGGCTATAGGACAATTCCCCTTCCCCACTTTGTCGTGAAACCAATGCCAGGCTTCTTCATTAATGGGTTCTCCTACTGATCCAAGCTTTTTAAGGGAACTCAAATCTTTACCCTCCAGAGGTTCATCGCCAAACCCCATCAGTGAGCGGATAGCTGTCGGTGCCGTATAAAGGATATTCACCTTGAATTTATCCGTAATCTGCCACAGACGGTCGGGACCGGGCCACGTAGGTACGCCTTCGAACATGAGCGTCGTGGCACCCTGAGAAAGAGGCCCGTAAACGATATAGCTGTGTCCTGTAATCCAGCCAATGTCGGCAGTACAGAAGTAGATTTCCCCCGGTTCGTATTGAAACACATTCGCAAAGGTATAGCCGGTATACACCATATAGCCTCCGCAAGTATGCACAACGCCTTTAGGTTTCCCGGTAGAGCCCGAGGTATAGAGAATAAACAAAACGTCTTCCGCATCCATTTCTTCAGGCGGACACTCGGGGTTTCCCTGTGTTTCCACTTTCTTTATCTCATCTTCCCACCAGACGTCCCGCCCTTTTATCATGGACACAGGCGTCCTGCTGCGTGTCAGGACAATCACTTTATTTACACTACGACATTGGACAAGAGCATCATCAATAACCTCTTTCAGGGGAATATCCTTCGCCCCCCGGAATCCCCCGTCGGCCGTGATCACCACACAACATTCTGCATCGTTAATCCTGTCGGCAATGGATTGGGCAGAAAACCCTCCAAAAATAACTGAATGAATGGCTCCTATTCTCGCACAGGCCAACACAGCGATTGCCAGTTCGGGTACCATCGGCAGGTATATGCAAACCCGGTCTCCCTTTTTCACTCCGTTGTTTTTCAAAACGTTTGCAAACTGACAAACCTTATCGTGCAGCTGGCGATAAGTGAGCACACGATGTGCCTCATCAGGGTCATTTGATTCCCAGATGATAGCTGCGGTGTCACCGTTTTGTTCAAGATGACGGTCGAGGCAATTCTCCGTAATATTGAGCTTCGCGCCTTCAAACCATACGATTTCCGGATCGCGGAAATTCCATTTCAATACTTTGTCCCACTTCTTCCGCCAGTAGAAGTTTTCAGCTACTTCACCCCAGAACTTTTCGGGCTCTTTCACACTGTAGTCGTAAACTTCTTTGTATTCGTCAAATGAAGAAATTTTTAGGTTCATGTCACTCGTTCGTAATTACTATTTATTTATATACTGATTATTAATTATTGGTGATCAGCCGCCTGCTACCGGCTTCTGCTTAAATTGATATTCCAGATCGTTGCAAGCAACCAGCCAGTCCTTATCTATCCGTTGATTTCCTTCTATCAACACTGATCCACTGTCTCCTGAGCATCAGATCCGGGTGCACGATGGTTAACCTTACAATCCCGAACTCCTCAATCTAATCGGTGTATTCTTCTTTCCATGCGTAATATCCAAACAGGATAAAGCCAATAGTGATAGGAATAAAAATAGCCACTATCACACTCCAGAAAACGAAGTCTTCGGCCGTTGCTCCCGGTACACCCAATACCGAAATAGCCTTATATGTCAGAAAAACAGCCAGCAACAAGCCTCCTGTAAACCACACAACACCCAGATATTTCTTTATCGTATTCATTCTACTTAATCATTAAACTGAACATCTGTTTTCTTTTTTATGTAAATAAAGCCGATTATCAGGCATAAAGCCGCCACTCCGATCGGATACCAAAGGCCGTCGAATGGCGTAGCACCCGGACGGGAAGTCAGGCTGGTAGCAATAAAAGGTGTCAATCCGCCAAAAACACCATTTCCTATATGGTAAGGAAGCGACATAGACGTATACCGGATGTTAGTGGGAAACAGCTCGACAAGAAAAGCTGCAATGGGGCCATATACCATCGTTACAAAAATCACCTGAACAGCAATCAGGAAAATGAGTATCCAAAAAGATTTCCCGGGAAGTACCAGTTCTGTAACAGTCGCCGGTTTTCCAGTCTCTCCTGAAACAGTTTCAACTGATGTTGTCGTTTCTCTGAGTTCTGTGCCGTCTGTATACATGCGCGAGACGGTTCTTATATTTATCCGGCCATCGTTTTCGACCTGGGTCTCATTCCGCAGACTCTTCAGGTCCTGACGTTCCACTTTGAGGCTCAGGTCAGACAAAGCATACATCTGCTGATACAAGGGCCGGTAAAAAATCACTCCCAACAGCATTCCGGCCAGCATGATGTTCCGTCTGCCAATCTTGTCTGACCATCCGCCGAATACTACGAAGAACGGTGTTCCTATCAGTAAGGCAATTGCAATGACGTAATTCGATTGTACAAATTCCACGTGCATGGTCTTCTGAATAAAAGACAGGGCATAAAACTGCCCCGTATACCAGACGACCACCTGCCCGGCAGTAGCGCCGAATAAGGCAAGTAAAACCATTTTGAGGTTCTCCTTTTTGCCAAACGATTCTTTAAGCGGATTTGCAACTACTTTCCCTTCGGCTTTAATTTTTGCGAACAAGGGCGACTCATGCATCCTGAGTCTTATAATGATCGATACGACAACCAGGAAGGCAGAAAGGAGGAAAG
>JBQGEO010000112.1:0-2338 GCA_052039655.1 Pararcticibacter sp. | reverse complement strand
CTGCCGCCAGCGTTCCACTTCTGCTTTCATCCTTTCTCTTTGTTCCATTACTTTGTCGTGTCTGCAAAGTAAATTCAATTAGATGCATAAGGCAATATGGATTGGTCGGGCGCTTACGCATCAGCATATCTGATATCGATTTCAGGAGGGCTGATTAACTGGTCCCCGATAAACATGCCCGGCCGGCAGGTTAAGCCCCTGCCGGCTTATTTGTATTTTGTTATCTTTGCCTTTCACCTGATTATGATGCATAGTGAAGACCCTCCGATTCGTACTTATTCTCTTGTTTTCTCTGGGCAAAGCAGCTCTCGCCGAAGATAATCAACCGGCTATCATAGAACTGAACAAGGTATTGCAGCATAAAGAGGTCTACTCCCGGATGAAGGAAAAACGGATTGAAGGGCTTAAAAAGCACCTTTCACGCTCCCTCTCACCGCTTGAACAATATAATATCAGCAAAAGCCTGGCTGAGGAATACCAGAAATATCAGCTTACGGCCGCCATTGCATATGCAGATTCCTGCCTGCGGATTGCCAGGACACTGAAAAGGGAGGATCTGATCACAGCCAGCCTGTTACAGCAATCCAACCTGTATTCCTCCACCGGGAAGTTCCTTGAGTCACAGGACATTTTGGACAATATTAAAAGAAACACGCTTACAAAGCCCCTGCTGGTCCGGTATTACGAATCAAAGATCCTTTTCCTCGAGCACTACACCACGAATAACTATAATAAAACTTACATAGACCGGATAGGCCAATACCGTGATTCTCTCCTCAGCGTACTGAATCCTTCTTCAGTAAAATTTAAGCTCAACAAAGTCCAGAAGTACATTTCTGATAAAAAGCTGGAAGAGGCGCAGAGTCAGATCCGGAAGCTGCTGGGCGAAGCTAAAAAATACTATGCAGATTACGCCATGGCCACCTATGTACTTGCCACCATCTATCACACAAAAGGAAAAATGGATAGTGCAAATCACTATTATGCAATATCTGCCATTACAGATATTAAAAATGCGATCAAAGATCATGCATCCCTGCAAAACCTGGCGATCATATTCTATTACAACGGTGATATAGACCGCGCATCTGCCTATACCCGGTCGGCCATTGACGATGCGATCTTTTGTGATGTTAAATTCCGCACCCTCAGGATGTCAGAATTATACACCATCATCAACACCGCGTATCTGGAAAAAGAAGCAAAGCAAAAGAGCCAGCTTCAGCTCTATCTGATACTGATCAGCATCCTGTCTGCCATCCTTACGGCTGCCATCATTTATGTCTATCTCCAGATGAAAAGGGTATCCCGGATAAAAGAAGAACTGCATGCAACAGGTCTGCAACTGGCAGATCTGAACCGTCAGCTGAGCCAGACGAACCTGCACCTCAGCGAGGTAAACGCCCAATTGTCTGAATCCAACCAGGTGAAAGAGGTGTACATTGCTCAATTCTTTGACCTTTGCTCCACCTATATCAATAAGCTGGAAGACTACCGGAAAACGCTGAATAAAGTTGCAACGGAAAAGCGGATGGAAACTCTTCTTAAAATGCTTCGTTCAAATACCCTTGTCGAAAACGAGGTGGAAGAACTCTACCGGGTCTTTGATAATATTTTCCTCAATCTGTATCCCCAGTTTATCCGGGAATTCAATAATCTCCTGCTTCCTGACGAACAGGTTACGCCCAGGCAGGGAGAACTGCTTAACACCGAACTCCGCATATTCGCGCTCGTGAGGCTGGGAATTACCGACAGTGTCAAAATAGCCGCGTTCCTGCGGTACTCTCTCCGTACCATTTACAACGACAGGACAAAGGCAAGAAACACGGCCAGGGTACCTCGTGAAGACTTTGAAAAACGGGTCATGACAATCGGATCTTTGTCGGAAAGCGTTGATCCGGCTAACAAACCTACTACTTTTTTCACAGGAGAAAAAACAAACAAATATCTGTAAAACAAAAAGTTAAAATTTAAAAACACTACTTTTTTCATACCTTACACTTTCATAACCCTCTCTCCTGTTAACTTTACATTCTGAAAGAATAAACGGCTCGTTTTAGCCGGCCAAATATGTAAATCTATAAATCATGTACTGTTCAATTATGAAAAAAATGTACGCCAAAGCCTGCATTATTTGCAGCTTGCTTGTCGTAGCCGTCACGTTCAGTTTCCAGCAGGCAGCTGCGCAAAACCAGCTCCCGGTTTATCTTGATGATAACCAGCCGATCGATGCACGCGTGGAAGACGCGCTGAGCAAAATGACACTTAAAGAAAAGATTGCCTTTATCCATGCGCAATCAAAATTCAGCTCACCCGGCGTACCCCGGCTGGGCATCCC
>JBQGEO010000111.1:0-1903 GCA_052039655.1 Pararcticibacter sp. | reverse complement strand
CCCTTAAGATGGATGATCGGATAGCGAATATGCTCTGCATCTGTATTTTTCAGGAGGAGATCGTGTAATCCTTTCTCCGAAAAATACTTCTGGCCATTAAAATTAATCGTCAGCCCTGCGTTCAGGAACACATAATTCCAGATCATATTTTCAACGAATTCGGGGATAAACCGAAAATGTCTGAATATAGAATCATCCGGAACAAAGGTAATGGCCGTTCCGTTACGCTGGGTAGTATCCTTTTCAGCCTCTTCCCTTACTAATTCACCTTTATTAAATTCGGCAATCTTGGTTCTGCCATCCCTGTAAGACTGGACTGTAAAACTTGCTGACAGTGCATTTACAGCCTTTGTTCCGACTCCGTTCAAACCAACTGACTTCTGAAAAGCCTTTGAGTCGTACTTTCCGCCGGTATTGATCTTCGATACGCAATCAATCACTTTACCAAGGGGAATGCCTCTTCCATAATCCCTCACAGAAACCTTATGTTCAGAAATGCTCACCTCTATCGTTCGTCCGGCACCCATTACAAACTCGTCAATCGAGTTATCTATAATTTCTTTCAACAGAACATAAATCCCATCGTCGTACGCAGATCCGTCACCCAGCTTTCCGATGTACATACCAGGCCTGAGCCGGATATGCTCTTTCCAGTCGAGGGAACGGATACTATCTTCACTGTAATTTATATTTTCAGCCATATTCCAAATATTATCACCCGGAAACGAACCGGAACCTTCCATGTAGCCGGCAGGGTTATCAGACAAAAATAAACTTTTATTCTATTATTTGGGAGAGACCGGTGCCTCATAACCCCTCTGTACGTATTTTATCTTTAGTACTCCCCGATAGGCTTAGCTCCCTATCCGGAGACCTGCAGTGTCGCACTTTAAATACAGAAATGTATTGCATTACTTACATTGTTAAAACCTGCTCACTGCTTCTGCTAATCGTTTAATATACAAAAACGCCTCTTTTCCAGCATATAGAACCATTTCATTGCCTCTTTTAAGACGACTGGTATGGTATTGGCATTAATTCGTTCAGAAAACAGACACAGTATGGTTGCTGCAAATAAAATAGTGATTCCAAAAGAAGAAAAAGGAAGCGAAAAAGAAGAGCAGACGTGGGAGAACCCGTCTAATCCGGAGCAGGCTTCCGATTTGAGAGATATTGAACAACTGGAGCGGCAAAAAAAAGAAGCCGAACAAAGAAAAAACAATCTCTCAGATACAGACAACGATAATTAATAGTTCAACTCAACCTAATAATACCGGCTATGAAAATGCAAGACAATTCACACATCATCACAATGAGCGAGGAGTTTGACAGAATGCTTTTAGCCATTCTTTCTACAGAGCTAAACACACTGAAAACAACACAAAGTAACAGTATCAGTAAATTTACACCGGACGTAAATACCGATCTTCTGGTAGCGTGACGACGGGAATTCAACTAAGAAATTTACCCTGAAAAACAATACATCTTAGAAAAACATACATCTTACCTGAAAAACATTACAATCGTTCTTTTTCCCTCAGTTAACAACAAGAAATAGGCCCGGGTGACGGGCTTATTTTTTTTACAGCAATAATACAGTAAAACAAAAGTTACATTCCGGCAAAAACCTTATTTCCTGTACACAAAAAGCATCATTATCTTATTTTTACACTTTTCCACCCCAAAGCGATCCATTTTGAGGACAAAACATTTTTAATTTTATCAAATGAGGCTTTTTTTATTTCTTATTTTCCTTTCCACTGTTTTTTCACAGGCTCATTCCCAAACAAACAAAAAACCTATTGATCACTCGGTATATGACGGTTGGCAAAGCATCACTTCCGAGGCAATTTCCAACGACGGCAACTGGGTACTGTACTCCATAATGCCGCAGGAAGGCGAT
>JBQGEO010000110.1:0-3480 GCA_052039655.1 Pararcticibacter sp. | reverse complement strand
TAAATTCAACCCCAAAACCAGAAAAGTTAGGAACTTCTATGAATCCGATGGGCTTCAGAGCAATCAATTTAATTACAATGCGGCTATTGCGCTGAGTACAGGTGAATTCTTATTTGGAGGAATTAAAGGATTTAATGCTTTTCACCCTGACAAGGTAATTCCTCATTCAGCTTTTCCAAAAGTCCTTATTACCGGCATCAGGATTAATAATATCCCTTTCGAGAAAGATAACTCTCATGCGCCCGATGAGAATGTTTACAATGCCGGCAATATTACATTACCTTATGATAAAGCCGTATTATCGGTTGATTTCGCCGCTGTAGATTATTCAGCACAGGATAAAATAAGATATGCTTATTATCTTGAGGGGTGGGATAAGGATTGGAACTATAGCGGGAGTTCCAGAACTGCAAATTATACACGTCTACGTGAGGGGCATTATAGATTAAGGATCAAATCCACCGATACAGAGGGTGCGTGGAATAAGAATGCTCCTGAAAGATCTGTCAATATAACAATCCTTCCCCCATGGTGGAGGGCGTGGTGGGCCTGGATGTTGTATACTATCCTGGGTGTTACTGTAGTCTACACCTACCTTGCTTATCAAAAAAAGCAGGCTCATCTGAAATATGAAATACAACTGGCAAACCTGGAAATGAAACAGGAAAAAGACCTGAATGAAAAAAAACTATCCTTTTTCACACATGTAGCGCATGAGTTCAGAACGCCACTGACCCTTATTATTAATCCGGTAAAAGAAATGCTGTACAGCAAGGGAAGAATGGTGGACAGTGATGAACTGTCAGTTGTTTATCGTAATTCACGGAGACTTTTAAGCCTGGTAGATCAGATATTGCTTTTTAGAAAAGCGGATAGTAATGAAGACAAATTGAAGATTGTCAGATTGAACTTAGCTGATCTGTGTAAAGAAGTTTTCCTCTGTTTCAGTCAGCAGGCTCACTCCAGGAGTATTCAATATGATTTCGTATGCCGCGAAAAGGACATCGACGTTTATGTCGATCGTGAGAAAATGGAGATCATACTTTTTAACTTAATTTCAAATGCCCTTAAGTATACACCCACCGGCGGACAAATTTCAGTAGAAATAAAAAATGAAGGGAGGCAGATTGAAGTCGCTGTTAAAGACACTGGTTGCGGGATATCGGAAGACATAGGGGATGCTCTTTTTGATCGTTTTTACCGCATTTCTGAAAGTAGTGCGAACAGTGGGTTTGGTATAGGTCTTTATCTGGTAAAAAAATTTATCCAGGCTCATCAAGGTAAAATTACCTATACAAGTAAGATTGGTGAAGGGTCATGTTTTCGACTTGAAATACTGAAAGGTAAGGATCATTATCCCCTCTCCTATATCTTTGATGATAAAACAGAAAGTTCTGTATTTCTGGAAGAACTGATGGGGGAGAACCAACAACATGAGTTTAGAAACAATCTTCGCGGGCAGCAATCAAAAATGTCAAAAGAACTCATTTCGGCTCAGCCAGTGATGATTGTAGTGGATGATAACCATCAGATCAGAGACTACGTTTCACAAATATTCGCGAATGATTACGTTATATATGAAGCCGAAGTTGGAGAGAAGGGGCTGCTTTTGATACGGAAATATCAACCGGATATAGTCATTTCGGACGTTGTTATGGGAGGATTGAACGGTATAGAATTGTGCGCGAGAGTGAAAGAAGATCCTGCACTTAGCCATATACCCTTTATTCTGCTTACTGCAAGTTCTTCTGCGGATGTAAAGCTGAAGGGTATCGAAGGAGGCGCAGACGATTATATCACCAAACCTTTTGAAAAGGATCTGTTGTTTGCCCGTGTAACCGGGATATTAAAGAGTCGCAATAATCTTCAGAAATATTTTTACAACGCAGTAACTCTTAAGTCAAACGACTATCAGATATCCTCTGAATACAGTGATTTTTTAGTCAGGTGTATTAAGATCATAGAAAGTAACTTGGAAGAATCTGATTTTAATATAAAAATGTTTGCCTCGGAACTGGGAATGAGTCATTCAAGCCTTTATAAGAAGGTTAAAGCAATATCCGGCCGGTCTGTGAACGAGTTCATTAGATTTATACGTCTCAGGAGGGCGGCAGAATTATTAATCAACACCGACTGCAATGTAAATGAAGCTGCGTTTGCCGCGGGATTTAGCGATATTAAGTATTTCCGGGAACAGTTTAATAAGCTTTTTGAGATGAAACCCTCGGAGTATATGAAGAAATACAGGAGGTGTCTGAGTCAGGGACACAAACTAAGTTCGGGGTTGGTAAAGGAATAAATAATTATGTCCGGTAATGACGGCTGTCTTTCTGGTATTAAATTGTCCCCCACATTTTGCTATTTCCCCCCCTAAACTATCATGATGCTGCGCTTATTATTGCTTCTGCAAATAAGGCACAATCGACCAATTACAATGATGATAATACGCAGTGAAGGCCATGCAATTTTCTCAATAGTTATATTCTAAAAACATTAAAATTTATTATGAAGAAAGATTTACATTAAAGACCTGCCCGTTAGACAATAGCGGCATGCAGCCGTTATCCCTTAGAGAGATCTTGATGTTACAAGGTGCAACAAGATCCAATCGATGTGATCAACACAATCAGTTTTAACTAATTAAAGCCAATATAAGTTTATGCAGAGAAAATTTTCCTGGAGGAGGGGTATGCGGAGACACGCCCTTTCCTGGAGACACTTTGGGGTCAAAAAGACTCTTGTATTAAGAAACTCATTAATTTTAGCTCTTTTCTCTTTCCTGTGGGGGTGTAAAAGTGAGGAAAAAGTATCGGAGATCGTTAATTATGATCCGTCTAAACCGATTATGGTGACATCTTTCACACCCGATTCAGGAGGTATCAGAACGAAATTTATCATCAAAGGATCCAACTTCGGTACTGATAAATCTAAAGTTGCCGTTTACTTCACAGATAAAGAACAGGACAGGAAGGCAGTTGTAATAGGAGTTGATAATGAGACTATCTATTGTATGGTTCCTAAACAAGCAGGAGGGAATAATACAATAAAAATCAGAATTGAGAAAGATTCAACAAAAACCCAGGAGAGTTTTAAATATATCGTTGCCGAAAGCCTCTCGAATGTGGTTGGTGTTTCCGGTAGTGCAGGGTCAACAGACGGAACCTTATCAGACGGCCGGATACAACGGACCTTCGGAATAGCAGCTGTGGGTGAAGAAGAGCTGATAAGCTTTGAGACTCTCTCAAGCGCTGTTAGATACGTTTCTATTAAGGATAATAAGATTACCACTGTCCAGACCGGATTTGACGGTACTCAACCTGCTTTAAATGCCACCCGAACGAAAATGTTCTCAATCGGCAGGGCGGCACCTCATAAGGTCTATATGTATGATAAAAACAGTTTGTGGGCTCCACAGATACTTGCAGCCCAGATTCCCGGAGCCTCAGGGGTGATCTTCGCTGCGGCTTTAGACGATACAGA
>JBQGEO010000109.1:0-10369 GCA_052039655.1 Pararcticibacter sp. | reverse complement strand
GTTGTTCAATTTACGTCCGCTGAAAAGACCGAATGGAAAACGGAACTGATTGGTACGGTATCCCATTCCGAAAGTAATGCCATTTTCCGTTTGCTGAGCCATCTGGCTGTTAGCCAGGCTCAGGTTCATCGCACGTGTCTTACGGAATTCGAAGTTTGCAGTCACATTATTCTTCAACCGGAAATCGACACCAATAAGAGGAACAAATTGCTCAAAAAGAGTCACTTGAGAGAACTGGTACTTTGGCAGGAAATTCTGGTTAACATCCTTCACTGTAGGATACCCCCCTCTTTCTTCGTAACGGGCGAGTGTAGTAAATCCATTGATACTATACGTTGAACGATAAGTATGACTCACATCAAAAGAAGCAAAAAGATCTTTAAAGAAGTCATATTTTGCCAGCCCGTTGTAAGTAAGCCTCCAGTTAGGAATAGGGATCTTAGGGAATCTGTTCAAGCTGATGGTATTAGCGTCACGACCTGTGTAAGCAGCCAGAAAAGCACTTACCACTACATCCTGGGAGTTCTTTCCATATCCTTCGGCATACCCATCAGTCGATCCGTTCGATTCCGGATTAGCAGCACCAAGTCTCTCAGATATGATCTTCCTGTTTTCCTCAAACTTCCTGAAAAGATCAGACTTGCCATTTCCTCCATTTTTGAAAGCAGTACGAAGGGACAAGAAAGAAATGCTGAAATCTCCATTCGTAATAGGACTTTGTTCCTGGAACTGATTTTTCTCGGGTGAAAACCTGAAATTCGTAGAGTAATTAAAATTCTGACTCTTCACAGCAGTAAGTTCAATCCTCAGATTAGCCAATGGCTCAATTGTACCCCTGAGATTCAGATCCTCTTTGCGTGTAGTAATATACAATTGATTCTGCAATGTATCCCGGCTGATCCAACCCTTCTGAATCGCTTTTGCACGAATATCTCTCTGACTTCCGAACACGAAACCAAGTCCGGGAGCATCAGCATCGAAGTCATAACCCAAAAGGTTAGTCTTAGGAAGATAACCAGGCAGATAAGTCCCCTCTGTACGGGTATATGCTCCTGATATATTTTTGATACTAGTCAATGCATCTGTCAGAACAGAACCTCCGTCCTTACCTGCTCTGCGCAGGAACCCGATCTTGTTGTACAAAGAGGTGAAATTCAAAGTAGGGTTCAACTGAACAGTGCGGGAGTTTTGTATCGTGTTTCCAAGATTAATTTCAGGATCCCTTAAAGTTGCCAGCGGCTCTGTTTTCCAATTGAAAGAAGTACCGTAACGGGCAATTAGGCTGGTCCATCCCAATCCGGGGATCTTATTAACAGGCACCGTATAATTAACATTCAGATTATGACTGTAGTCAGTAGTCCGGCCCAGCTTCTTCAGGTTCTCCCAGATTGTATCCCGGGCGATACCGCTGACCTTTCCGGCAGGCTCATCAATCACCGAATAATTCGTTGCGTTGAAATCAAGCTGAACAGATTTCGTCAGGTTCCAGCTGATCCCATACAAACGTGACATCTGGAAATTCTTGTTATAAGTAGTTCTCAGGAAATTATCCGGACTATTGTTTTCTCTTAAAGTATTCTCAGAATACAGACGATCTACATCAATCCTGAAATTAAGCACCGATGGCATCAGGTTAAAGTTGAAGTCTTTCAACAGGGAAAGAATATTCGATTTGATGATCTTCGCAAACGGAGAATAGTATTTCGGCGTAGTATTGTAATTATATGCAAGCCCGGCTCTGTAAGTCTTCTGCAAAGATAACTCGTTGATAAAATCACGATGATTATACTCAGTATAAGCGTATGTCGCACTGAAGTTCTCTATATCCCAGAGGTGATTCTTAGCGTTCTGATCAGTCCTTACCTTCCTTACATTAGTAAAGTTGATACTCTTACGCTGTGTGTAGTCATCCACTATCCGGTGAATAGAGTCACGCTTTGCATCCGACAGGTTCGCCAGTGAGTTTTCCAGTTCAAGATCAGGAGAACGCGGATCAAACTGAGGAACACTACGCTGAGTGGAGAAATTAAAGAACATAGGAATTTTTATACCACTGCGCTCAGAGAAGAACTTCCCTAATTCCACATTAGTAGCTACGTCGAAGTAACGGTCATCTGTACGGTTACGCTCACTCACTCTCTTATCAATAGATCCGAACCCTACCGTGCTCTTACTTCCGGAAACCGTTACATCCGCAAAATCAGCAAGTTTGGCATTCATCCTGGCCGTTGCAGCCCAGCCACCTCTTTCATCAAACTCAGTAAGACGAAGTTCATTAAACCACACCTGGGCGCTTTTATCTAAGCCGTCGTCTCTTGTCCGGGTGCTGTTTCTAAGAGGGTTACGCACGCCCAGCATATAAACACGCACTTTGCTCAGATCCGGCTGTCCCATCACATAAATGGTATTTTCTCCGTCCTGGTAAGCGAATGGCTTATTTTCAGGCCAGTTCGATTCATTCCGCATAGCCTTCGCAGTCTGAAGTTTCTTAAGCTCAAGCTGAAGCTTATTTGCATCAGGCCAGATAGAATACGGGTCAGAAGTGCCCGGAGTAGTAACTTTCAGCGGAATGACATACTCATAATAATTCTGGCTGTTATCTGTACCCAGCCTAACCACAGCTGCAACATCATTATCACTTAACTGCTCACCTTCAGCATGGATAAACATTTCCAGCTTTTTATAGGATCTGAAGTCATTATAGCTCGTTTTGAAAGCTGCCCTGGTATAACCATCTCTCAGATTCGAAACGTTCAGCGAAAGAGATTGCTCGTTCATGCGGGTCTCCCCGTTATAAGTACTTAAATCTCTTTCTCTTTCAATGCCCGGAGGAACAACGTAAGGGATCGGCGTCCTTTTGCCGTTCTCTTCAATATTCACCGTGCTGACATCAAGCGTAGAGTTATCAGGAGCATTAGTACCAGCAGCCGGATCAACGATCACTTCGGCCGAGGTATTAGCGGCATTATAACGGCGCCATTCGCCGCGTACCAGCTGCATCCGGCCCATGCGCAGAACTGAGGTATCAGCAAAGTTCGTCATGAACATCCGCACAAAGCGGATAGATTTAAAGTCCTGGATATTTCCCACTTTTCCGTTGAACTGAGAGATAGGGATCCTGAACTGGTACCAGGAAACAGCCTGGCTGCTGCCATTCGCAAGCCTGACTGTAGAAGTAACCTTATCAGTAATAAAGTTCTGTCCAACCATCATATCCTGAGGGCGGATAGACACCTTATATTCATAGAATTCATCCGTCAGAGACATATTGTTATCCCTGTTCACATCCTCACCGTCAGGTAAAGACGTTGCAGCAGAGTTCTCAATACCCGTTTCTGCCAATGACTGTGCAGACGTTTTTGAGTTCCCTTCTGTACCGTTATACCGCTCATATCGTTTCAGGATACCAGGGTTACTATTTTCGAGACTTCCGCCCCTGAAGTACCGGTAATCGTCAGATGACGGGTCATTATTCAGTTCTTCAGCTGCCTGGGGAGTCAATTGTGCTTTTACCTGATTCACAAATCCGGCAAACTTCTGGCGCTCATCCGCATTTGTCAATCCATCAAGACCTGCATCCTGGAATTGTCGTGCAGACGGGTTATTATCAAAAGCCTGGATCACCGGCTGTAACTTAGGCACACGGCCCCAAACCGTTTCGTCCGTGCTGGCAGGATTGCCGTCAGCCGGTAGCCCGTTCTCTAAAGATTTACGCCCATCCTTTAATATATCCTCAGAAATATTTCCCAGGTTAAAATACAGGTCACCACCCGGAGAGTTCGGCTTATAAATAAACGGATCCATCACCCAGAACTCGATAAACTCAATATTTAAAGCTTCAAAATCGGACGTCTCCAGTTTCCTGAATATTCCACCCCAACGCTTTCTTGGGTTATTGAGAGTTCCATCCGGGTTTACACCGGTAGTTGTATAGTTATAAGGGCCTCTTACATTCGGATAATATGCAAGATCCAGAGTTGGCAACGTTAAAGCCTGGCCTGTCGGCGATTGCTTCAATGGGAAAACCTCTGTTTCAAGCACTTCACGCACATAGTGGTTAGATTGTTCGCTCTTATTGCTCCGGATATTTGAAGGCGCCTGTGTATTGCTTCTTGGGAAGAATATAGGATCAATATTATAGAATGCAAGACGCGCTCTGTTATATCCATATTCAAGGTTATCTGTAAGATCAGATTCAGGGAACAATTTGTTAACAGTATTCGGTGTTCCCGACAACTGCCATCCGATCGCGCTCTTCAGATCGATCACCGATCTGCTTCCTTCAAAGTCGTCAAGATAGCTCACACCGTTCTTGCTCCCGGCAAAGTTCAGTGAACGCGGATGCCCTGGTATGAGGTTCGCAAATTCTCCGGAGAAAGTAATAGAAGAAGGCTCCTTGGTATCGATAAAAGGAAGCTTGTCAACCATCCTCGTCAGCCAGCGGGAATCAGAGCTGTAATTCGCATCAAGTCCCCACATTGTGTTCGAAATAGGCTCTTCTCCAATATTTACCTTAGCAGTAAGTGGTTTCTCGGTCAGGTTCATGATAGTACCCCCGAGGTTCAGTTTATTGTTCACCCGGTAATCAAAGTGAGTACCAAAGAGAGACCGTTGCTGCAAGCCAAAAAGCTCGCTGTTCTCCAGTTTAATGCGGATCGGCTGTCCCGAGCTAAGCAGCGCCTGGTTAAGTATGCGTACCCGTCCGATATTATAATCTACTGTAAAGTCAGTACCTTCCACCAGCGGCAACGTTCCAGCCGTAACCTGTACAGAACCTGGAGGAATATTAATGGCATTCAGCTGAAATTCCGAACCAACTTCCGATTGGTAAGTACCTCTGATGACGTACCTGTTAAGGTTCGAATACAGCTGCTGCGCATCAGCCTTCGTGAGATCATACAATTGCTGAAAAACGTATTTATCTTTCAGGTTTGTCTCTCCCGGAGCAAACTGCGAAGCCAGGTCAGAACCGAAAGGCTCGAGCAAAGGGAATGTCACACGCCCGTTAAGCGGATCGATCGTAACACCCTCGATAAAATCGAAATAGCCATCCGGAGTCTTTTCACTGTTCTGATTCAGATTATCCAGGTTGGTAAGCTGAAGCCATCTTTTAGCAGTTGTGTTCACCCCTTCTGCAATAGTCGGCGTTTCAACCCCGCTTTTCTCATCCAGCCGGTATATATTAAGCTTAAAATCATTCCTGCCCACCTGGTATGCTCCGAGAGAATAAATATTTTTCATCATCAGATCCCATGTCGGAAGGTTTGTCTTCAGCATTTCATTTTTCAAAAGCTTTACAAAAAGCATCTTCGGGTTAGCCGGATCAACAGGAATATCTGTTGAAAACTCTCCCACCTGGTATTCTACTCCATTGTAGTTATACCGGTAAGCAACCGCAAGCACTTCATCCGCATTAAGGGCAAAGTTGAGAGAGATATATCCCAGTCTCGGATTTATCGTAAACTCACGGTCAGTAAGTTTCCTTGCATAAGTAAGCTTCGAATAGTTATCGGTAGCGCCATTCCCCTGGAAATACTGGTTGATGGCATTGGAATTCGTCAAACGGATACTTCCCGAATAAGCCAGCAAGTTCTGAAGCAAGTTATTCGACTGCTGGGGGAATGCAGGATCGCCTGCCGGGCCTGCTGCCGGAAGAGCAGAGCCTGAAGCCAATGATTGCCTTGAATCAAAAGGAGAAGATTCTCCCAAATCCATCAGGGCAAGTACATCTCTTGAATCGGCAGTGCTGTTATTTCTGTTTGTTACCCAAACTTCAATTTGAGTAATATTGATATTTGAACGTATGATCGGAAGACTCTTAAGAGCTTCGTTATAATGATTGCGAAAATATTGAGACAGGAAGAAGTGCTTATTAGCCTCGTAATTGTCGGCACTAAGCCTGAATTCGTTTTGCTGGGAACCATTGGTAATGGTAATTTCTTTCTGCTGAGACTTTTGCTGAGAGAATATACTGGTCACATTCAGTTTACCAAACTGCAATTGGGTTTTAACCCCGAATAAAGCCTGGCTTCCGCTTATCAGTGTCGAGTTCAACGGAAGGCTTACATTTCCCGCTTCAATAGATTGGATAATATCATCAGGCTGACCCTTATAATCCAGCTTCATCTGGTTTTCAAAGTCAAACTGCGCTTCTGTATTATAATTGGTTCCGATCCTGAAGTTCTTACCGATCTGACCGGTTACATTCATCTGAATGCGCTGATCGAAATCGAAGTTAGTCTGCTTGCGCTGTCTTTCATTGAACAGAGGATTTTCATTCTTATTGATCCTTCCGGCAAGCGTCAGATCAGCAGAACCCTGAGGACGTATATCAATGGTTGATCCACCAAAAATGCGTTCAAAAGCCTTACTGTTTACCTGGATAGAAGGGATAACGCCATTTTGACGCATCCTTGTAGTGGTAGTATCCGAAAGTTGCCTCCAGTACTGCCTTTTCATTTGCTCGGCTTCATACCGCTCATACTCTTCAATCGTGAGATACTGAGCCGGCCGGTATAAAAACTCACCAATCTTTTCACGAATGATGTACCGCCGTGTTGCCGGATCAAATTCCACAGTCTTCTGAATATTAGACGGCTTCTGCAAGTAGATACCTTTCGGATCCAAGTCAGTCGACTTCGTGTCTTTCAACGGATATGGCAGCCGTAGACTGTCTGCCTTATTCTGTGCAAAACTCTTACTCCCAAATAAGAGAGCCACCAGGCTGCATGCACAAACCAGTTTGATAGTAGATATTTTCACTCCCTCTGAACGAATTTAATTCATAAATTTTTCAAAGCGGACTTTATCAACTCCTCTACAGATAAATTACCTTTTTCTTGTTGTTTTTGAGATACGTTATCTATTGCCTTCTCCGCCAAATTCCTGGCAAATCCCAGCATTACAAGAGCTGATACAGCCTCTTCTTTAGCAGTGTTATACTGGGGAAGGTCGTTCAAGGTTACAATTCCTTCTTTTTTTAATTTGTCCTGGAGTTCGAGGATAAGTCTTTGGGCGGTTTTAGGGCCAATTCCCTTGATTTTTTTTATCAGGGCAAGGTCACCTTTTACAATGGCTGTTTGAATTTCATCCGGCGAACCTGACGAGAGGATCATCCTTCCGGTTCCGGGCCCGATGCCCGAAATAGAAATGAGATGAAGGAATAAACTTCTTTCTCCTTCATCTGCAAATCCATATAACGTATGAGCATCTTCCTTCACATGCAGCCAGGTATACAACTTACAACGTTCAGAATCCTGTAACTTTGAATAGGTACTCAGCGAGATATTGATATGATACCCCACACCACCTGCATCTATGATTACATAGGCCGGACATTTAAAAGCTAATTTACCGTCAATATAAGCGTACATCCCGGAAGATATTAATAAGGTGTTTCTATTTCATCACGAGTCCGAAGATACCCTTTTTTTCTGAATTACTTTCAGCTTCTTCCTGCTTTGTCTGAACATCAACCACCGCAATGGTGACCATGTTTACGATCTCCCTTACCGAGCTGCCTATCTGAACAACGTGAACAGGCTTGTTCAGTCCCAGCAGAATAGGTCCCACGGCCTCGGCATCTCCTAATTCCTGAAGAAGCTTGTAAGCAATATTACCAGATTCAAGATTAGGGAACACAAGCGTGTTGGCAGGATTTCCGCTCAATTTACTAAACGGAAAATTATCTTTTAATAAGCATTTGCTGATCGCAAAATTAGCCTGCATCTCTCCATCTACCATAATATCAGGGTATTGTTCGTGCAGTATGCGGACAGCTTCCCTTGTCTTTTCCGGAACATCTCCGTCGGTTGATCCGAAATTAGAGTACGAGAGAATAGCGATCCGGGGATTAATGTTAAACTTCCTGACAGAATGATCTATAAGAGTCGTAATACTCACAAGTTCCTCTACAGTAGGATTTTTATTAACAGTGGTATCACCAAAGAAAACCGGTCCTTTTTTAGTCAGCATCATGTACATACCAGCAACCCTGTCAACATCAGGCTCTGTACCTATAACCTGAAGAGCCGGACGAACAGTTGTCCCGTAGTCCTTTGTCAGTCCTGAGACGAGCGCATCAACTAAACCAAATTCCACCATACAGGCTCCAAAATAATTACGGTCACGCATCAGTTTCCGGGCCATTGCAAGTGTGACACCTTTACGCTGTCTTTTCTCATAAAGGAAGTTCGCATACTGATCAAGCATTTCGGTCTCTTCCTCCGGATCCAGGATTTCCACCCCGTTGAGCTCCAGGGAATACTCCTCTATGATATCACTGATCTTCTTTCTGTTCCCTAAAAGAACCGGAATAGCAATTCCTTCGTCTTTTACTATCTGTACAGCCTTTAAGATCTTATGATGATCAGCTTCAGCAAATACCACCCTTTTGGGATTCGCCTTCGCCTGGTTACTCAAGGTACGCAACAACGCATCCTCTCCACCCAGCCTGCGTCCCAGTTCTTCTGCATAGGCATCCCAGTCTGTAATTGCAGCCCGCGCAACTCCCGATTCCATTGCAGCCCGCGCAACCGCCGCCGAAACCGAAGTAATGAGCCTGGGATCCATTGGTTTTGGAATGATATAATCCTTGCCAAACCGCAAGTTCTGAAGATTATAGGCCAGCATCACCGATTCCGGTACAGCCTTCTTCGCCATATCGGCAATAGCTTTTACGGCGGCAATTTTCATTTCTTCATTAATGGTCGTCGCCCTTACATCCATCGCTCCCCTGAATATGTAAGGGAATCCAAGCACGTTATTTACCTGGTTGGGATAATCTGAACGTCCGGTTGCCATAATAATATCCTTACGTGTCGCAACAGCAAGCTCATAAGCTATCTCAGGATTCGGATTAGCCATGGCAAAAACGATAGGATTCTTTGCCATCGTCTTCAGGGCCTCTGGTGAAAGTGTATCAGCAGCAGACAGCCCGATAAAAACATCAGCATCATGCATAGCTTCTTCAAGCGTATGAACATCCCTGTCTGTAGCAAACTCTGCCTTGAGTGGATCAAGTTTGGCCCGGTCCTTACGAATCACACCAGACCTGTCGATCATAACAATGTTCTCCTTACGGGCACCAAGACTTACATATAAACGAGAGCAGGAAATGGCAGCCGCTCCGGCACCATTTACAACGATCTTTACCTTTTCAAGCTTTTTCTTCTGAAGTTCGCAGGCATTGAGCAAAGCAGCAGCCGAAATGATTGCAGTTCCATGCTGATCATCATGCATCACAGGAATATTCATTTCTTCCTTCAGGCGACGCTCAATTTCAAAGCATTCAGGTGCTTTAATATCTTCCAGGTTAACCCCTCCGAAAGTCGGCTCAAGAGCTTTCACTATAGTTACAAATTCGTCGACATTTTTTGTATTCAGCTCCAGGTCGAACACATCGATATCAGCAAATATTTTGAAAAGCAGCCCCTTTCCTTCCATCACCGGTTTTCCTGCTTCAGGGCCTATATCGCCCAGCCCTAAAACCGCCGTACCGTTACTTATTACTGCAACCAGGTTTCCCTTTGCAGTATACTTATAAACATCTTCCTTATTTTCAGCGATTTTCAAACAAGGCTCTGCTACGCCAGGCGAATACGCTAATGTAAGATCTCTCTGCGAATTGGTAGGTTTAGTGGGTAATACCTGGATCTTACCCGGACGCCCCTGGGAATGGTAATCCAGCGCGTCCTTCTTTCGATTTAACTTATCCATTATAAAATCTAAATTGGGAAGAAACAAAGCTACAACTATCGAAGAAAAGAGCAAATAAAGTTAGGGATTGTAAGAAATTTACAATTAGGAGTAGAGAACCGTCAGCGAGTAAAGAGATCAATGAACCATTATCCTGGGTTTATTTCAAAGGAAGCAACACACGTCAGGTTTATTAATGGAGATGGCAGAAACAAGTACCATCTCCTGAAATGCATTATTTAAAAGAGAAATCCAACAGATAGTGTGAAGACTTTATTCTTTACAGAATTTTCATACCCACTATAATCAACAACATTAGCCAGCCCCAGGCCATAACCAACATTAAAAGTCAATCCATTATTGATTTCCAATCCTCCCAGGAAATTTAAACCGAAATCAGCGGTCTTAAACCTATCTTCATCGGCCTCAATATCTTCGCCATCAAGAGAATATTTTTCCGAAAGCTTAATACCTGCGTAAGGTCCTGCACCTATAAAAAGCTTGCCTAATGTTGAAACCGGAAACTTTGCCACTGCATTAACAGGAATATCCAGGTACATTAAGTTGATTTTGGCCTCATCCTCCTTAGCTCCTTTACCAGAAAGACCCAGTCCTGGTTGAATAGACAGAGTAGGACTGACTGGAAAATCGGCATACCCCTGAAAATGAAAAG
>JBQGEO010000108.1:0-1612 GCA_052039655.1 Pararcticibacter sp. | reverse complement strand
GTGCCGGAAAATAAAAGTAATACTTCCCGTTCCTGGCGATACAATCTGGTGCCCACATGCTGTAAGTGTCGGGCTTCACCCAGGGTACTTTATTCTGAGATACAATCACTCCGTGATCTGTCCAGTCGGTGAGGTTTGCCGAGGAAAACACATGATAATCTTCCATACAGAACCAGCCGGGCCGCCCCTTGCCCGGACGTACCGGAATGTCGTGTGAAGGATAGAGGTATACTCTGTCGCCAAAAACCCTGACAGACGGATCTGCTGTATACTGACCGGAGATCAAAGGGTTCTGAGCGAAGAGCGCAGGGGAACCACTGGTCACCAGCAAAAATAAAATCAGGAAGAAACTTAGTCGAAACATATTGGCTTGTATCATGATGTAAGCGGCCTGGTAATTGGTTTTCAACGATTGCAAGATCAGCAATAAAGAAGTGTGATGATGGCAGGATTTAAGAAAATCATAGCACAAATGTTGATAAATACATTCAGGCATGAACATTCCGAACAGAATTTTAGCCATTCGTATCCATAAGAGTCTCAAGCTACATTTAGCTTTGTAAATGACCAGTTTACACATTACATTTGACAATCAGTTAATCCTCTTGTCATTGAATCAATTATATGCGCACATTATACAAACCCTGACAGCTCCGCAAGACTACGAAGTTGAAGAAGATATCCACTAATCACACATCCAGTTATCAGCAGCAAAATGAAAAAAACCATTATTCTGAGTTTATTTATGGCATTTATCGTCGTAAAAAGCGTCGATGCTCAGTTAAATTCAACATCCGTACAGGGAAACGCCCCGGTTCCACCGGAAATAGAAAACCCTGAAATCACCGGTATAAACAAAGAACCTTACCATGCGACATTAATGCCTTATGCCAACCTGCAGGAAGCTTTAGGGGCGAAAAGACATTCATCCTCTTATTGCCGGAGCCTTAACGGGTTATGGAAGTTCAATTGGGTAGCCCGGCCGGAACAGCGTCCTTCTGACTTTTATAAACCAGATTTTGATGTATCCGCGTGGAAAGAGATCCCGGTACCTTCAAATTGGGAAGTGCAGGGCTACGGGACGCCATTCTACCGTAACCTGGGTTACACGATAAAACGGGACTTCCCGCATGTTATGAGTGAACCGGAAGAACGGTATACTTCATTTAAAGAAAGAAATCCCGTCGGAAGCTACCGCAGAGAATTTGACCTTCCTTCTGAATGGGCAGGCAGACGCATTTTTGTCACGTTTGATGGAGTAGACTGTGCCTTTTTCCTATGGGTGAACGGACAGAAAGTTGGTTTCAGCGTGAACAGCCGCAACGCAGCGGAATTTGACCTCACCAAATACCTGAAGAAAGGTAAAAACCTCATTGCAGCAGAAGTATACCAATATAGCTCAGGCACCTGGTTAGAAGACCAGGATATGTGGCGTTTACACGGCATATTCCGGAATGTTACCCTTTGGAGTGCGCCGGAAGTGCATGTCCGCGACTTCTTTGTTAAAACAGATCTCGACAAGGAGTATAAAGATGCGGTAATAGATGTCTCTGCACGTATCAGGAATTATGGCGGACAGGCTGTTGCAGGTCAGACCCTGACGGCTATCCTG
>JBQGEO010000107.1:0-7721 GCA_052039655.1 Pararcticibacter sp. | reverse complement strand
ATAAAAGAAGGTTTATTTTCAGAGTTCTATCTTTTGCTTGCCGTCGAATACAATGCCCTCCATGAAAATGCCGCGCGGTAACCCGTCGCTTTCACCGCTCTGGCATTAGCACGTTTCTCTTCGACTTGCTTACCTGCCCTGCAAGCCAGCCAGGCTAGCCGGATAGCGTTCTCCCTGAAGACTGATGTTGTCCAAAGCCATATTTATGTTGGCTAAATCATGATCACTTAAGGAGATATCTGCACCGCCTATATTTTCTTCTAAGCGGGTAATTCTTGTGGTTCCTGGAATTGGGACAATCCATGACTTTTGCGCCAGGAGCCATGCCAATGCAATTTGGGCAGGTGTTGCGTTATGTTCTGCGGCAATCTTTTTTACCAGTTCAACTATGTTTTGATTTGATTCGAGGTTTTCTTTGCTAAAACGAGGCATGAGATTTATCCAATCGGTATTGTCAAATTCAGTGTCTGCATTCATCTTACCCGTTAAAAAACCCTTGCCTAACGGACTAAACGGAACGAAACCAATTCCTAATTCTTGCAGCAATGGAATGATTTCCTTTTCGGGTTCACGCCAAAACATGGAGTACTCACTTTGCAGAGCGGCCACGGGTTGTACAGCATGCGCTCTGCGTATACTTTGTACGCCGGCTTCACTAATACCAAAGTGTTTTACTTTGCCTTCGGCAATCAAGTCTTTCACGGTTCCGGCGACATCTTCAACAGGCACATCCGGGTCTACGCGATGTTGATAAAATAAGTCGATATAATCGGTTTGCAGGTACCGGAGCGAGTTTTCAGCCACCAGCCTGATGCGTTCCGGCTGGCTATTCAAACCATCTGTATTTCTGCCGTTTTTAAAGCCAAACTTGGTAGCGATGATTACTTTATCACGTACGTCGTGCAATGCTTTTCCCACCAGCTGTTCATTGGCCCCTTGTCCATACACTTCAGCGGTATCAAAAAAAGTAATACCTGATTCATAAGCTCTTTGGATAATTGCAATGGCATCTTTTTCGTTTGTTGCAGGGCCATAACCATGGCTTAATCCCATGCAACCGAAACCAAGTTCGGATACTGCCAATCCTGAGGTTCCCAATTGTCGTGTTTTCATTTTGGAAGTTCTTTATGTGTTTACTCCTGCAAAATTGAGGAGAAAGGGCGAGCCATTTTGTATACAGATTACAGGTTTTCCTACCAATATTACTGATCGGGAAGGCTGGTATCAAAAAGGCTGGCCCGAATCTGTATTTTTGGAGTAATTAATGAATCGGTATGGAAGAGATCTTGAAAATTGGCAGCGTCGCTCAATATAATACTATGCGGGGCGTAACTACCAAACATCCTCTGGTTGCGGTGATTGACCTCTCGAAAGCGCAGCCAGTGCCCGCAGGGTCGTTCAACTTTGGTTTGTATGCGATAGGTTTGAAAGAACTGAACTGTGGCCCGTTGCGCTATGGAAGAAGTCACTATGACTACCAGGAAGGGAGCCTGATATTTGTAGCCCCCGGACAGGTGATAGGTGTTCAACCCGGCGTCGACCTATTTGCCCCGAAAGGCTGGGCTTTACTTTTTCATCCCGACCTGATAAATGGAACTCCGTTAGGCAAACAGATTCAGGATTATTCTTTTTTTTCGTATGATGTAAATGAAGCGCTTCACCTGTCGGATAAAGAAAAGAGTATTGTGATTGATTGCTTCTCAAAAATCCAATATGAGCTCGATCAGAATATAGACAAGCACAGCAAAAGACTTATTGCATCCAACATTGAGTTATTACTCAATTACTGCATCCGTTTTTACGACCGTCAGTTCATTACGCGCGACAATGCAAATAAGGGAATCCTGGAACGGTTTGAGGCCTTAATGAAAGGCTATTTTTCATCCGAAAAACCGCTGAACGAAGGCTTGCCTTCAGTTGCTTATTGCGCTGAGGCCCTGCATCTATCACCCAACTATTTTGGTGACCTTGTGAAGAAAGAAACCGGCAGATCAGCTCAGGAATACATTCAGTCAAAAGTGATAGATTTGGCGAAAGAGAGAGTATTTGACATGAATAAATCTGTGAGTCAAATTGCTTACGAACTGGGCTTTAAATACCCGCAGCATTTTACCCGTTTGTTCAAACAAAAAACGGGCCTTACACCGAATGATTACCGGATGACGAATTAGTTTCCCAGATCTTAACCGCGACCTTAGTCCTATTCGTCTCCAGATAAAAGCCCTATAAAAAAATGATATAGTGATAATAGATATTGTTTGATTTTTATATATCATAATGTAACGTAACATTTTTGGTTGAGCGGGCATCTAAATATACATCAATGCTTTATGATCGAAATATTTCAGAATATACGTAAGATCTTTGACTTTACCGCACCATGCGGCGAGTTGATGCCCAATGTTGCAGCTTTGAAAGGCAATTTTCTCATCCGCATTTATGTATCGCTTTGTGTTGCTGGTTCATTGATATTGCTTGGAGGACAGGCATTTTCGCAAAAATATCCAGTCTCTATTGAACCATACCCTCAACTGGTAAAGGCTGACCCACGGCTGATCCTGAAAACGGGTTACCTGGTGGTGCCAGAGAATCGGAGTAAGCCGACGGGCCGTAAGGTAAAGTTGCCCTTTTTCTTTGTGCGGCGTCAGGATCAGGATGCACGCAAAAACATCTCCTTATATATGACCGGTGGGCCGGGTTACAGTACACCTGCCGGTATCGACAGTCTCAGCTCTTATTCAGGCTTTTTGCGGTACGGCGGCTTTGTGGCTTTTGACCAGAGAGGAACAAAACGTGCGATACCGAATCTGGAAGCCGATGAGGTTTACGAAGCAATTAAGCAGGGCTACCGCGAGGGTCGAAACAAGGATAGCCTGGTGTTGCTGGCAGTCAAAAAATCGCGTGACCGGCTGGTTGGGCAGGGTATCGATCTATCGGCTTACAACACCGCGGAAAGTGTGGAGGACATCAACGACCTGCGGCTGGCACTCGGTCTTGACTCACTGAACCTGGTTGGAATTTCTTACAGCGGTGGGATGATGCTGTCAATGGCACAGATACACCCTGAAGGGGTTCGGACATTGCTGCTCAATTCCCCACTACCAACCTTTGTTACCTACGAAGAAACCGCGCTAAACAACATTAATGAGGCGTTGGAACAGGTGTTTGCCAATTGTGCGGCGGATTCTGCTATTGCGTATAAGGATTTGAAGGCCCGCTTCCAAAGCTACTTCACAAAACTTGGCACCAGGAGGTTTCCAATCAGGTATCTGGAAAAGGGTAAACAGGATTCGATGCTGACCAACTACGGCAAACAGGAATTACTGGATGCAATTGTAAACAGGCTGAATTCTGGCATGGTAAAAACGGTGCCATTTGTGATTTTTGAGATCATCAGCGGCCGGGCGGAGCCCTATGTTCGTGAAGTCCTGGATGCTTATTTTGCGGGAAATTCTTTAGTGAGCCTGGCGATGCGTTATTCTGTGTATTGCAGTGGGCAGATCGCCTTTGCGGATAAGGCAATTGAAATGAAGCAGGAAAAGCATTTTCCCTGGCTGGCTGGTTATGTATTCAACAATGTGGATCACCCGATCTGTGATTGCTGGCAGGTGCCACCGGTGCAAAAAACGGTCAGGATGCAGATCAATTCCGTTGTGCCGGCGCTGATCTCAGCTGGTGACGCAGATCCCTGGTGCCGGCCTTCCTATAACCGGCTGATCAAACGTAAAATGCCGAACGCACAGTTGCTGATCCTTCATGATAAGGGACATGGTGCGGGTTATACATCTGGAGGTATCAACTATTTGGATGAGTTTATGAAGTCGCCGATGAAACGGCTTAAGCCTGGTTCAGGCGGCGTTAGTATCGAATAGCACTACCATGTAAAGCTCTGCGCAACCGCGCTTCCTTTAGTCTTTTTTATCAAAACCGATAAAGAGTTGTTAAATTTATTCATTCATTAACATAGTCCGAGATTAATATGCTGAAGCAAAAGTGCGCTGTTACAGGCCGGGAACTTAACCCGGAAGAGGTGGTACCGGCCAATACATTAAGAAAGAACCTGTCTGATTTCATCCGGAAAGATCATCCTTTGTTTAAGGAAGACGATGTGATAAGTAAGGAGGCCATCAAAACGTATCGGGGAAAATACCTGGAAGAGATGCTAAAAAGCGAAACCGGTGAACTTGAAGAGCTTGAAAAGGAGGTGGTGCAAGCTATCGCGGGTGAAGACATCCTGGCAGAAAACCTGGCCAAAGATTCCCCGGAACAATCAACCTTTGGTCAGCGGCTGGCGGATAAAGTTGCAGCATTCGGGGGAAGCTGGACATTTATAATTTCGTTTGCAGTGATACTGGCTCTCTGGATATCATTGAATTCACTGATGCTCGCTACAAAAGCGTTTGATCCTTACCCCTATATCCTGTTAAACCTGATCCTCTCCTGCCTGGCTGCGCTGCAGGCTCCTGTTATCATGATGAGCCAAAACAGACAGGAAGCGAAAGACCGGCAAAGAAGCCAGTATGATTACAAGGTCAATCTTAAAGCTGAACTTGAGATCCGGATGCTCCATGAAAAAGTGGATCACCTGATGATACACCAGACTCAAAAGCTTCTGGAACTGCAGGAAATGCAAATGGATCTCCTGGAAAACATGGCCGAAAAAACAGGCTGTCAGTTCCTTCCTAAAAATGAAAACTAAACAGAACTGTCTCACATCGCATGAATAACATGAAATACATCCTGGGCGCCATGCTGCTTATGTCGGCTTCGTTCATAAAAGCTGATGTAAAAACCGACTCTATAAAATATGGACCGTTCGCCAGCATTAAGATCTACCATCCCAGGGAAAGACCTGTTTCGCTGGTTCTTTTTGTATCAGGAGACGGGGGCTGGAATGGAGGAGTGAAAATGATGGCTGAAAAACTGGCTGAACAGGGAGCTATGGTAGCGGGTGTTGACATCCGTTACTATCTTAAATCCCTTTATAAAAAAAAGCTCGCATGTTTTTATCCTGCTGCCGATTTTGAACAACTTAGCCTGATGCTTCAGAAGAAGTATCGTTTCCCGGTATATTATAAACCAGTGCTGGCCGGGTATTCTTCGGGAGCAAGCCTGGTATACGGAGTGCTGGTACAGGCTCCTGCCAATACATTTAAGGGTGCTCTTGCGCTCGGTTTCTGCCCTGACCTTAAAACATGGAAACAGCTATGTGAAGGTGCCGGTCTTAAATCCCATAAAATGAAGGCACGGGGAACCTTCTACCTGGAAAAAACGACAAAACTTACAGCGCCCTTCATTGCCCTGAATGGCATTACCGATCAGGTTTGCCCTTATGAGGCGACCAAAGAGTTTTTGTCTGGGATGCCTGAAGCACAACTGGTGACCCTGACTAAAGTTGGACACGGTTTTGCGGAACAGGCGGACTGGCTGCCACAGTTTCTGGCTGCCTTTAGAAAAATCCTGGATGCCCCATCTTTTTCCCAGATAAAAGAGGGGGGAAATGAAGTATTGAAACGGGAAAAACCGGAAAAGCTGCCCGGAAATATGCCACTGTCTATTATTCCTGCCGCTGACAAGAGCGATGCCCCCCTGATGTTTATGATCTCGGGGGATGGAGGGTGGACCAGTTTCGACCAGTCTCTTGCTGAAGCACTGGCCGCAAAAAAAGTAACCGTGATAGGTCTTGACGCCCAGAAATATTTCTGGAATGCTCAATCTCCGGAAGAAACTGCTTCTGACATCAGCCGTGCAGTTATACATTATATGCAGCAATATCACAAGGAATCTTTTGTATTAGCAGGATATTCTTTCGGGGCAAGTATTATTCCCTTTGTGGCCTCACGCATGAGTGAGGAGCTTAAGCACAGGCTGGCAGGAGTGATCTCGCTTTCACCTGATGTCACAGCCGATTTCGAAATTCATGTGGCTGATATGCTTGGTTTAGGGAACGACAGCGAACAATATAATGTGCTGAATGAATTAAAAAAGATCCGGAATTTTCATCCGCTATGCTGTTTCGGACAGGAAGAAGACGGGGCAACGCCTGAAGCGTTTAGAAAAGCAAATGCTAATGTCCTGATACTTCCCGGCAGTCACCATTTTAATAACAACTACACCTTGATTGCCGAAAAAATAACTGACCATCTGATGATAAAATGAACAGGTCTTCTGCGAATTCCTTATGTTCTGTTATTTACATTAAGGAATCTTAAAAATCAAGCGGCTTTACCCGCCATACGATGCCTTGATGGAATATAGCATCGGGATTTTATCTTCCATTCCGGCAATCTGATAGGCGCCTTCTCCTGCTTTTACCATGTTGCTGAAACATTCATATGGTGATTCTCTATGTTCATTAAAGAAATTTATCGTCAGACCAGCTTTAATAAGGGCATTCAGAATGTCGCTGATACTGTGATTCCAGCCGTACTCTTTATCTTTAAGATCAGCATCCCTATCGGCATATGTACCTGTTTTTTCTTCTTCAATAGGTTCCCCGGTATTGAAATAAGAATATTTGAAATAAGAGAATTCATCATCGAACATCCATACTACGGGATGGAAATCCACCATATAAAAGATTCCGCCAGGTTTAAGTCTTTGGACTATTTCCTCAGCCCATTTATTGAGGTCAGGCAACCATCCAATGGTTCCGTAGGAGGTAAATACGATGTCAAATTTATCTGAAATGTGTAATCCTGTATCATAAACATTGCAGCAAACAAACTGGCTTTCTACACCAATTTCCGATGCAATTTGCTTTGCTGCACTTATAGCCTTATCGGAAAAATCAAGGCCGGTGGTTATGGCTCCTGACCTGGCCCATGAGAGCGTATCCATTCCGAAATGACATTGAAGGTGAAGGAGCTTTTTTCCTGTAACATCTCCCAGCTCACGGAGCTCTACCGGGTTTAAGGATGTACTGCCTGCTTTAAATTTATCGATGTTATAAAATGCTGATTTTATATGTATGTCTGTTTTATTATTCCACAGCGTTTTATTTACAGAAAAATAGTTATCGAAATCAGTCATTTGTCTTTTATTTAACGATCCGCAAAATTAATGATCCGGTGGGCTATTATCCAAGAGCGTTTTCCACAAGTCGGTGTGCTTTGATGATATTGATTATTTTTGTGATCAATGGATCAGGGCAGACGGACAAAACAGGAAGTGGTTATTTTATTTATCAATGAAACGCGAAAGCACCTTTTCATTACAGGAAAGGCTGGTACCGGCAAAACGACCTTATTGAGAGAAATCAGGCAAAAAACCAGCAAAAAGATCGTAGTAGCGGCACCTACAGGGGTGGCGGCGATAAACGCTGATGGAGTTACGCTTCATTCATTGTTTAAGTTGCCTACAGAACCCATATTGCCCGTGATGGACAAATCACTTCCCCATAAAACTCTCGGAACCCTTTTGGACGGTTTCACTTTGCCTGCCGATAAGGAGAAGCTGCTGCTGGAACTGGAGATACTGATCATTGATGAGGTTTCCATGCTCCGTGCAGATATCCTGGATGCAATTGATCATATCTTGCGCTATATACGTGGTGTACCGGAACCATTCGGTGGTGTTCAGATGGTGTATTTCGGGGATCTCTACCAGTTGCCGCCTGTCGCTTCTTTTGAGGAGGAAGCGGGACTGCTCCAATATTACCGGTCTCCTTTCTTTTTTGATGCCCTGGTAATGACAGAAGCGGAACCTGTGTTTATTGAACT
>JBQGEO010000106.1:0-4044 GCA_052039655.1 Pararcticibacter sp. | reverse complement strand
GGATTGACAGACAAGCAACTGAAAAGCAAAACCGGGCAACTTATCAGTGACCTGGGACTAGAACGGGAAGCTAAAAAGCTTGTTTCGTCTCTTCCCCTGGGATGGAAACAAAAACTCTCTTTTTCGGTCGCCATTCTGCATGATCCTCAAATCGTTTTCCTGGATGAACCGACCGGCGGAGTCGACCCGGTAACGCGCCGGCAGTTCTGGAACCTGATCTATGAAGCCGCCGAACGGGGGATCACGGTTTTTGTAACCACCCATTATATGGATGAAGCTGAATATTGCAAAAGAATATCTATCATGGTGGACGGGAAAATTAAGGCACTGGATACTCCCTCTAATTTAAAACAGCAGTTTAATGCTCCCGATATGGACGAAGTATTTTACCAGATCGCCAGAGGCGCTCAGAGAGGAGATAAAAACTCAGCGGCATGAAATCAATCAGCAGGCAATTTTCTAACCAGCAGTTCTTTTCGTTTGTCAGGAAGGAATTCTATCATGTAATGCGTGACAGAAAAACCCTTCTCATCTTATTTGGAATGCCGGTAGCGCAGATCCTGATCTTTGGGTTCGCACTGACCAACGAAGTAAAAAACACCAGGATTGTAGTTTCAGACTATGCTAATGACCCTGCGTCCCGCCGGATCACCGAAAGAATGGCCGCCAGCAATTATTTCGACATTGAAAGGAGGCTAATGAGCCACCGTGAAATCGAGTCAGCGTTTAAAGAAGGGACTATTAAACTAGCCCTCATCTTTCCGGCGCAGTTTAATGAAAGCCTGTTGCATGGAAATAGAGCTCAGATACAATTGATCACGGATGCTTCCGATCCAAATACAGCAAACACGCTGGTCAACTATGCATCATCGATTATCAGAGACTACCAGGCGGAGTTAAATACACTCCACTCCGCCCCGTACAATATAATTCCCGAGGTACGCATGCTTTATAATCCCCAGCTAAAGGGTGCGCATTCCTTTGTTCCCGGTGTGATGTCATTAATCCTCATGCTTGTCTGCGTTATGATGACTGCCATATCGATTGTAAAAGAAAAGGAGACCGGCACCATGGAGATATTGCTTGTCTCGCCGTTCAAACCCATGCTGGTTATCGTTTCAAAAACAATCCCTTATCTGATCCTGTCGCTCATTAACGTCGTATCCATTTTATTGCTGAGTGTATTCCTGCTGGATGTGCCCGTCAATGGCAGTATTTTGCTCCTGTTCGCAGAAAGCACCCTTTATATCACCGCGTGTCTGAGCCTGGGAATTTTTATCTCTATTAAGACCGCCACACAACAGGCAGCTATGACCATTTCGCTAATGGGCATGTTGCTCCCTACGGTGATGTTCAGCGGATTCATGTTTCCGATCGAAAATATGCCGGTACCACTGCAAGTGCTGTCCAATATAGTCCCGGCAAAATGGTACTACATTATAGTGAAATCTATTATGATCAAGGGAACCGGACTCGCTCTTTTGTGGAAGGAGACGCTCATTTTGATGGCCATGACAATATTTCTTGTGACCATCAGCTTAAAAAGTTTTAAAACCCGGTTGGAATGACCTATTAATCACAAACAATGCGCACGCTAAAATTTTTGCTACAAAAGGAGTTCAGGCAGATCCTCAGAAACAAGACAATCAGAATGATGATCTTTTTTATGCCGGTAGCCCAGCTTCTTATCATCCCTCTGGCGGCTGATTATGAGATAAAAAATATCAACCTGGTGGTAATCGATCATGACCATTCTCCCTATACACGGAAACTTCTGGAAGACATTACCGCCTCAGGTTATTTTAAGCTTACAGGATACAGCAGTTCTTTTCAGGAAGCCCTCGGACAGGTAAAGAAGGACGAAGCAGACGTCCTGCTCGAAATCCCGGAAGGATTTGAAAAGAACCTGATCAGAGACAACAGCAATAAACTCTTCATTGCGGTAAATGCGATAAACGGCGTAAAGGCGGGGCTCGGAAGCGCTTACATCAGTTCCATTATCAGAAAATTCAATGAAAATATCCGGAAAGAGTTGATACAGCCGGACCGATTTAACCGGGAGCCGGTCATTGAAATTACAGCCTCAAACTGGTTCAACCCAGAAATGAGTTACCATGTATTCATGGTACCCGGCATTCTCGCCATCCTGGTGACCATGGTTGGCGGATTCCTTTCAGCCCTAAATATAGTTAAGGAAAAAGAAGCAGGTACTATGGAACAAATCAATGTTACTCCTATTAAGAAGCACCATTTTATCATTGGGAAGCTCATCCCCTTCTGGCTGCTGGGAAACCTCATCTTTACTATCGGCCTGGTAATTGCGCGCGTGGTTTACGGCATCGTTCCGGCCGGAAGTCTCCTCGTCCTTTTTACCTGTACGTCTGTCTATCTTCTCGCCCTCTTAGGTTTCGGGCTGCTGATATCTACATTCTGCGAAACACAGCAGCAGGCAATGCTCATCATGTTCTTTTTTATGATGATCTTTATCCTGATGGGAGGTCTCTATACACCGATAGACAGCATGCCGGAATGGGCAAAAGTAATCTCGTGGCTTAATCCGGCAAGTTACCTTATCGAAGTTGTACGAATGGTCGTACTAAAAGGCAGTGGTTTCCGCGATGTTTTACCACATCTTATCAAGCTGTCGCTTTTTACTATTGTATTAAACAGCTGGGCGATACTAAATTACAGGAAAACCAACTAATGTGCCAGCGGGCTTTCCTGAAGATGGTCTGTCGTTAAGATGTTCTGTCAGATCCGCTTACGGGGACGCCTTCCGGGGATGCCCTCTCCGGGACGGGTAACCTTTTGATAAGTTACTTCACCCGGTCTGCTCACTTTCTGATAGGTCTTTGCTTTAAACTTCGGCCGGCTCTTTATATCTACCTTTTGGGCTCCTCTGCGTTTATTAGCCACTTTCTCCTTTTGCCTGTCATCTGCAAATGTCACACTGATCGTTTCGTCGTCAATGCTGGCTTCGTGCAGATTAGCCACTGCCCTCCTGGCTTCCTCTTCATCCGCCATGTCGACGAATCCGAACCTCCGGCTAATCTTCGTGTGCTTGTCTCTTACAATATTAACAGCCTCTACCTTTCCAAATTGCTCAAAAATCTCTTTAAGCTCGAGGTCTTCCAGATCACGCGGAAATCCGCCTGCAAATAATTTAACCATTATGTTTGTGTGTATCTCCCGATGGTTGTGACCATCTCTTGTTTTAATACTATTATACTACTAAGTAAATTGATTGTTTCAATAAATTGTGTCAGGTCGAAATATATTATTCACAATCCCCTGTTCTATAACGATACATATAGATGAATATTTTTTTAACGTGTAAAGCTATGGCTTCCCATCCTAACTAATTGCTCTTTTTATTTGTTTTGGCACTGATAAAACCCCGATAAAGGCTCATAATGGGAATAAACAGTGCCGCAAGTTAGATAATATTTTCCGAAGGGGCAAAAAACTTCAGATATATTTGTCAGATTATCCCCTCAGACATAATCTTGTTTTTACAAAAGATACTTTTTGTTTAGCAAATTAATTTTTTCTTCCTATCTTTAATGACCCTCCCAAAGGGTATGTTTTTCATAGGTAGATGTAGGGCCGGATCTTATCCGGCCCTTCTTATTTACTTTTTAAAAATGAGTCGTACTGATTCTCTACGCTCCACTCCGCAGTTCCCAGATCCATATATTCATCTACCACCCGGTCTACAATACCCTGGGTAATATCAGGATAATTAACTGTTATTCCAGTTCCATTGTTAATCCAGTCCCGGATCTCCTGATCGTGACGGTGTTTCAAATTTTTAATGACCGGCACTCCCATTGATTCGAGGGCGGCAGCATTTAAATGCTGTTCATATTGATTTTTCATGGGCACTACCATCAATTTCTTCCCCATAAACAGCGCCTCTGCGGGAGTCTCGAAACCAGCACCGCACAATACCCCCGAACTACTCGACATGCTGCTGATAAACTGCTCATTATTGACAGGGCATATCTCAATGTTTTTATACTTAAAGGCCCGCTTGTTGTGTTT
>JBQGEO010000105.1:0-4222 GCA_052039655.1 Pararcticibacter sp. | reverse complement strand
TTGACGTTAGCACAACAAAAACGGCCTCCCTGACAGAGACTCAGTCCTGTGTTTGTTATTATACCTTTACAGAAGATCTTCAGGAGGGCGAACATAATATCGTAGCCATCGCCACCTTTCAGGCAGGAAACGCCAGCATTGCCAGTGATGCGTTCCGGATGGTCATCGACAAGACAGCACCATCAACCACTATTACCAGTATAAGCGGACTGAACGAGCGTGGGTATACTTCACAGGTTAAACCCACTGTAAGCGGTACAACAGAACCCAATACAATGGTGAGCCTCTATCTCGATGCCGGTATGATCAAACTGGGCGATGTCACCAGTGACGCCGGCGGAATATGGAAATACACCTTTGTATCGCCGCTTTCAGAAGCAGAGCATAAGGTGATGGCAGCAGCCACCGACAAGGCAGGAAATACAGCAACCATCATGACTTCTTTTCCCTTTCATGTAGACAAGACTGCACCAAAAGTTCCGGTATTTAACCTGCAGGTAAATGCTGGCGGTTATTATAACGGAAAGAGACCCTCTGTATCAGGAACGGTTGAACCCGGAGATAGACTGAGAGTATCGGTTAAAGATCATCCTGATCTGACAACTGATTTCGTCTCGTCTATGGGAAAAGTGACGAATGTGATTTTTCCACGTGAACTCCCCGAAGGGCCTTATACATTTACTGCCGTAGCGGTAGATGCCGCCGATAATATCAGCCCTGTAAGTGAAAGCAGGAGCATCATCATCGATGTTACAGCCCCTTCAGCACCAGTGATCACCTCTGTATCGGGGCTGACTGCCGCCGGTTACACCAGCCAGGTAAAACCGGCCCTCAGCGG
Organism: Pararcticibacter sp.; assembly: GCA_052039655.1. Taxonomy (GTDB): domain Bacteria; phylum Bacteroidota; class Bacteroidia; order Sphingobacteriales; family Sphingobacteriaceae; genus Arcticibacter. The sequence goes on along the minus strand of JBQGEO010000105.1, from coordinate 3,384 downwards.
AACTACGGAAGCACATGCTACTGTCACACTGTATCTCGACGGAAGTCCGGCTAAGCTGGCTAGCGTCAAAGCGGATGCAAACGGCCTATGGTCATATACATTTCCTCTTGCCCTGCCCGAGGGCTCTCATTCAATCACAGCAAAAGCAACTGACTTGGCAGACAATACAGGTGTCCTCAGCGCAGCCTTTCACTTCACAGTAGACGCCACCATTCAGAAGCCGTTCATTGGCACGGTCTCAGGTATGACCTCATCCGGCCATACCAATCAGATCCGTCCCGTGATCAGCGGCACTGCAGACAACGATGCAGTTATCAGCATCTATCTGGACGGAGCAGCAGAAGAATCAACCGTTACGGCCAATGCAACCGGTACATGGGACTTCTCCTTTAGTCACGCATTATCAGAAGCCGCGCACGTCCTGAAGGTAAAAGCTAAAGATGCCGCCGGGAATGAAAGCGAAAGCGATCTGCTAAGCTTTACGGTCGACGCCACCGCTCCTGCCGTGCCTGTTGTGACGGAGATCCCTGGTGGAACCGGCCTGACCGCCGACCCGGCAGCTCAAACCAAGGGGAAAAGCGAGCCGGGAACAATCGTAGAGATATATGCCGGTAATGATAAGGCAGACGAAGTCCTGGCAGACGCAGACGGACAATGGACTCTGTCCTTTGATCCGGTTCTTTCGTTAGGTTTGCATGAATTTACAGCAGTAGCAGTAGACAAGGCAGGCAACAGGAGTCAGCCAGGTACCCCTGTGACCATTAAAGTGATTGCAGAGAAGATCGTTACGATCCTGAATACCGCTTCAACCAAAGCAAAGACATACGGAGACAAGGATTTTATCATCGCTGCCAGCAGCAACAATGACCAAAGCCCCGTACGCTATTCAAGCAGTAATAGCAAAGTTCTGACAGTCAATGATAACGGGACGGTTCATATCGCGGGAGCCGGAACAGCCAGTATTACAATATCCCAGGCAGCAAGCCCTGCATTCACCTCTTCTTCCATAATACGGGAGATTGTGGTAAAGAAAGCGAAGCAAACGATCTATTATAGCTCCGTTCCGGCACTTGAACGGCATGGCGAGGTTTTCGACCTGGATGCATATGCCAGTTCTGAACTTCCGGTCCTCATTAAAACGTCCAACCCGATGGTCGTAAAAGTCAAAGAAGGAAATCTGGAGCCCCAGGGCATCGGCAGAGCGATAGTATCCCTTAGCGTTGCAGATACCGCCAACTATCTGCCTGTCAACGTGGATATAGATATTCATGTAGCAGATCAAAGCGGGGAAAAAGTGATCGTCGGCAAGGTTCTTTCTCCCAACGGTGACGGAATCAATGACGTGCTGAAGATTGAAGGCCTGACCAGCCTCGGCCGGCACCGGATCCTCATCTTCAACCGTGAAGGAACCCCGGTATTTAAGTCTGAATTCTATCCAAGCGGAGAAGTGTCCGAAGAGAACCCCAAAGGTTTTACTGGTAGTTTTAAAGTGAACAGCCTGCCTCAGGGAACTTACTTTTACAAGGTAGAATACAAAGACGGGAATGTTCAAAAGCGAAAAACAGGATACCTGGTAGTGAAATACTAATATCCATCCGGGAGAATATTTAAAAGGGGTCGTCTCATAATTATCAGGGACGGCCCTTTCTGTTGTTCTCAAAGCTTTCTCTAAGGTTAAGTTCAGACCTTATTTGCTTTATATACAACCTTATCAGATCATTTTCCGTAAACGCCATTTACAGAAATGTCTCTGAATGAATAATAGAGTTTAATAATATATTTTATGGGAAAACGATTTACCAGAATTGCCCTTGCATTTGTTTTCTGCTCCTTCTGCGGAATTGTCAATGCACAGACCTGGCAACCTTTAGGACAGGATGGTACCGGGTATATCCGGGAAAAAAGGGTAGGAGCAATGAAGGGTACTGTATCTCCTGGCGGAACGAGTTATGTTGCGTCCTCCAATTATAGTGCTGTAATTGAGGTTGCTAAGCTCAATAGTGGCGTATGGGAGAAACTCACAGGTTCCCCGGGAACGAGTGAAGACTATGATTTTGATCTTGCTCCCGACGAAACACCTTTTATCGCGTTTAAGAATAATAGCGGGTTAAAAGCAAGCGTTAAAAAATATAGCAACGGAAGCTGGCAAACCGTTGGAAACTTAGCAATTTCAACAGGAAATGCAACTAATCTAGCCCTGGCTTTTGATAAAGACGGGGTGCCTTATATTTCATACTTTGATGAATCTCTGGCGCAGGTCGTAGCAGTAGTGTTCAGAGATAATGCCTGGCAGTCTCTCGGTGGAGTAGCTGCTTCAACAAGTAAGAGAGCGAATGATATCGCCGTAGATGGAAACGGCGTTGTTTACCTTGCTTATAGTGACAATGCCAATACCAATAAAGCTACTGTAGCCAGGTTATCAGGGAGTTCATGGGAAACCGTAGGCGTTGCAGGTATTTCAGGCTTTGCTGTTACATCTGTGCGACTGGCCATTGATAATGCAAATACTCCTTTTGTGGGGTATGCCTCGGGTGATATTATCGGCAATAATATAGGGGTTTCGAAATTTACCGGAGGAGTTTGGTCAAACGTAGGTAATGTAGCAGCCATCGCTGCTACAAGATATTCTTATGACCTGACACTACTTCTTGATGGGGCCGGTTTACCGGTTGTCAACGTTAATCAAAGCGGACTTCCGTTTATGAGCCGGTACACCGGTACGGCCTGGCAGAATTTTGCCAGCTATTCTTCGAGCTGTGATTACTCAAGTATAGATGTAGATGCAAATGGAGTTTTCTATGCTTATTACCGTGAGGGTGCGAACTCCTATAAGCCGGTGGCTTCTAAATTCAATGGAACCTGGTCTAAGATCTCCGTAGTAGATGAATTGCCTTATACTTCAGGTGGTAAGCCGGATGTTTTTATTGATAATGGCGGGGTTGTAAATGTCCTGTATGGAGATGGCTCTGTTGGTAATAGCGGCACCCTGAGGAAATTTGTGAATGGTTCCTGGGCACTGATTGGGCAGCAGGGATTCGCATCAGGTGTATACGATCCAAAAACTGTGACGAATAGCAGTAACGTTCCCTATACCATTTACACCCTTAGCAGTTCTTCTTATAAGGGTACCGTAAAAACTTTAAATAACGGTACATGGCAAAGTGTAGGAGCGGCTACTATCTCCGTCGGTGAGGCAGCTTCCGCAGATATCGCAATAGATGCCAGTGATAAAATATATATATCTTTTGTTGATAAGGGAAGCGGTAATCAACTGACGGTTATGACGCTCAATGGTTCTGCCTGGCAAAATCTTAATACCGGGGTTTCCGGAGCCAGTGATTTTGCCGGGATGGACCTTGATCCTTCCGGAACTCCTTATGTGGC
>JBQGEO010000104.1:0-2968 GCA_052039655.1 Pararcticibacter sp. | reverse complement strand
ACCGAGGGGGGCGGCTTAAATTACTGGAACCGGAAGAACGATCATTTCTCCTACTACACGCAGGAAAATAAAACCGGCATCACGTCTAACATGATCAAAAACCTGCATTATGATAAAGAGAACAATATTCTGCAGGTTTCTACATTCAACGGAGGCATAGAACAATTTGATAGCAGGCAGAGGCGCTTTATCGATATGCAGATATCTCACCCGGCAAGCTTTCAGCCGCTCAGCGTTTATGATTTCGCCATGGAAGGTGATTCCGGTATCTGGATGACTAATCCCGACGCTGAACTGATATATAAGGATAAGAAAAAAGGAAACACAGAGGTGGTTTCCTTTTTTGATCCGAAGCGGAACCGTATTAAAATGCGCATTGAAACTTTGTTTCGCGATAAAGGAGAGAAGCTATGGTTGATGACGCACACCGGTCTGTATGTGGTAGATGTCCGCAGCAGGCAGATCGTCAAACATTATTACATGCCCAACGTGCCGTATTCAGTAAACAGCCTTTGCTCTTACTATATCACCTCCGGCTCTGATATCTGGCTGGGAACCCGGGGCGGAGGTGTTAACAGATTGGGCAAAGACGGAACTTATACCAATTTTGGTGAAAAAGAAGGTTTGTTCGGGAAGACTGTCTTTGGGATACTGGAAGATTCGGGATCAAAGGATGTGTGGTTCAGCACAAACGATGGATTGTATTACTATGAACACGCTAAAAAGAAGATCAAGAAATTCCCGATTGATATTTCCAGCCTTTGCGGGACATTTTATGTCCGTTCCTGCTTTAAAACATCAAAAGGGGAAATGCTGTTTGGCGGGACCAATGGGTTCATCCTATTTAGTCCCGGTAAGATCAGGCAAAACGACCAGAAGCCTAAGGTCTTTTTTACCGACCTGCTGATCAATAATAAAAAGATCATTCCGGGTGATGGGGATTCTCCATTAACACAGGATATTTCTACTTTATCTTACGCGGAAGGGAGCAAGCACAATAGAATCGTACTGTCTCACAGGCAGGCTAATATTGAGATCCGTGTTTCCGCCAACAGCTATTTGCAGGCTGATAAAAATCAGTATGCTTACAGGATGATAGGACTTTCGGATAAATGGTACACTCGACCAAAAGGGCAGAAATCTGTGCAATTTTTCAATTTGCCCGCCGGGAAATACATATTCGAAATAAAGGCGGCAAATAACGATGGCTTGTGGGGGGATGATATTTCTACCTTAAACTTTGAAATAGAGCCGTCTCCTTTTTTCTCTGTTTGGGCTTACATCATTTACTCCATATTAATACTGTGTATTGTGTACTTCATCTGGAGATATTTCACCAATAAAAAAATATTCAGGCACCGGCTGGAAATGGAGCAGTTGAAGGAGCAGAATATGAAGAAGCTGACCCAGGCGCGGATTAACTTCTTTACCAATATATCGCATGACCTGAAGACCCCTCTTACCTTAGTTATCGATCCATTGAAACAACTCAAGGATCTTTTACCGGAGAATAATTCTTCTAATGCCAATGCATATGTACGCCTTATTGAAAAGAATGTCAACCGGATTCAGCGAATGATCAGCCAGCTACTTCAGTTCAGGGAAATAGAGAGTCAGAAGATCACGATCAACGAGCAGCTCGGCGACCTGATTCAGTACCTGGGCGATATTTTCTCGTTGTTTGAGCTTTACGCGAACAAGAAAGGGATTGAAACCAGCATCAATTCCGACATAGAGAGCTTTTATACGAAGTTCGATCACGACGTTATCGAAAAGATCTTCACCAACCTGTTTTCAAATGCTATTAAGTATACCACCGAAAACGGCTTTGCCGGCGTAAAGATCAGCAGGTCTGCACAGGAGGAGCTTTTGCAGCTCGGACTACCGGAAAAGGCTGAAAATGAATATATCTCTGTGGCGATCACGAATACGGGTACGGAGATTCCCGAAGATAAAAAGGAGGCTATATTTGAGTCTTTTAACCGCCTCTCGGCGGACAAACCGGATTTTGAAAAGAGTACAGGCCTGGGACTGGCCATTGTCAGGGAACTGGTTAGTCACCTTGAAGGTAAGGTAACTCTGCATTCCGGTGATTCGAAAGTTACGTTCACGGTAGTTTTACCATTTCCCGTAAATGTTGCAAAAACCGACAATAACGTAGCATCGTACGATTATACTATTTCTGAAATCGACAATATCCTCGCGGAATCGAAGGAAATGAATCTGCTGGACAAAAGAAGACGTAAAGCGAACAGTATTGTTGTGATTGAGGATGACCCCAGCCTTCGGGCCTATATGGAGCAGCGGCTATCTGAGCATTATAATATCTATACCGCCTCCAACGGAAATGAAGGCATCGCTAAAACGGAGAAAATATTCCCCCAGGTGGTCATTACCGACTTAATGATGCCGGAAGCTGACGGCTTTGATGTTTGCCGGAGACTGCGCTCAAATATTAAAACGAGCCATATTCCGATAGTTGTGCTGTCAGCAATGGGTAAGGAAACAGAAAATAAGATCAAGGCGCTGGAGAGTGGGGCGAATGTTTTTATCGACAAGCCTTTTAACATGGATTTTCTGCTCAAACAGGTGGACAACCTTATCAAAACACAGAATGAGCTGAAAGAGTCATATAGCAAGAAATACATTGCGGAGCCTTCTAAAATTACTATTTCTTCTACTGACGAGGATCTGCTGAAAAGGGCAATGGAACACGTTGAAAAAAACATCAGCAATATTAACTACGATGTTGAATCGTTCGTGTCTGATATGGGCATTGGGCGCACCCTTTTATACCAAAAGATAAACGATATACTCGGCATGTCGATAAAAGAATTCATCATCGATGTACGACTGAAACGCGGAGCCCAGCTATTGCAGGAATCAGAGCTTACTGTATCCGAAATCTCCTATGAGACCGGCTTTAATAATCCAAAATACTTCAGTATCTGCTTTAAAAAACAATTTG
>JBQGEO010000103.1:0-3765 GCA_052039655.1 Pararcticibacter sp. | reverse complement strand
AGCGTTGCAGATCCGAAGCCAATCAGGAGACAACCCGAACAAAATTACCGGCGCGGAGGACAGCTGAAGGGGACGCTCTCGGGGTAGTGTTCCCTTTGTCATATACTGGAATGGCATTGCAATCGGGAAGTCCTGACGGACTATACAAGGTAAGGCCATCTTTTTTCAGCGTTCACCTGTTCGGAAAACCTTGTAGACTTAATTCCTGCATTTTTGCTTCCATAGACTTCTTTTCCGGTGTATAGCTTTTGGGGAAGAATACAGAATCATGGGTATCCTACCAGGGGGCGGCAACCGTGACTGTTTAACTAAGCGCGGACCTGGACTACTGGCTTTGTACTGTAAGCTCATCCCCTCGCTTCGCTATTTCTTCGCTCTGAAAGCGAAGAAAAAAGCGAAGCGAGGGCTGGGGAAGAGCGCCGCAAAGGCGAAGGGAGTCTATAGCAGGTCAGAAGCAGGGGTATACGAAAAACAACAAAGCATCCTAATCTTTTAGCTGTTGCAGAGGCTGGCCGTTAGGATAAGGGGAAGCAAAGCGCGTGTCTGTTGTTTTTATTTATTCATGTGTTAATAACCTTTTGTGAAAGCATTGAAACCTTCTGCATCCTTTAGTTAAACCGGATCAACTTACCGATCGCTGATAATGATATTACCATAAGGACCAGACCGCACCTGTTTGATTTATTTGTACTTTTGATCCAATGAGCAATAAATTTCCTTCTGCACTGCTGCGCTCACTCATTCAGGAGCACGGCATTGAAGAGCATTCTTTTCTCGGCGAACATGAAAGCAAGGGGCAAGTAACTTCCGTCCGCTTAAATCCTTTCAAAAGAATATCCAATTTCGATAACGAGGAACAAATACCCTGGTGCAGAGATGGCCGGTATCTGAAACAAAGGCCTTCTTTTATTGCTGATCCTCTTTTTCACGCAGGCTGCTACTATGTCCAGGAAGCATCGTCCATGTTCCTTGAGCTGGCACTGAAATCTTCCACTGATCTCGATCAGCCTTTAAAAGTACTCGACCTGTGTGCTGCTCCGGGAGGGAAAAGCACTTTATTAGCTTCTCTTATTAACCAGGACAGCTTACTTGTTTCAAACGAAATCATCAAAAGCAGGGTGCCTGTTCTTACAGACAACCTGACGAAATGGGGGAACTTAAATTGTGTCGTCAGCAACAATGATCCACGGGATTTCAACCGGCTGGAAGGATATTTTGATGTGATGGTAATAGATGCCCCCTGCTCCGGCTCCGGCATGTTCAGAAAAGATCCTGCCGCCATTGACGAATGGTCTGAGAACAATGTTCAGCTATGCAGCGAACGCCAGCAAAGAATTCTGGCAGATGCGTACAGCGCATTGAAAGAGGGAGGAACATTAATTTACTCTACCTGCTCCTATTCATCGGAAGAAAATGAACAGATTGCCGACTGGCTTTGCGATAACTACCAGTTGAGGACTGTCAGAATCCCAACGGATGAATCATGGGGAATAATAGAAACAGTATCGGACAAGCATAGTTGCTACGGGTACCGGTTTTATCCGCATAAAGTAAAAGGGGAAGGCTTTTTTATCAGCTGTTTCGTCAAGCAGGACGGCCACGATGCAAATGCACCATTCCAGAAGCCACAGAAACTAAATGCTACCGAGCTGGATATTCTAAAGAGTTGGATAAACGAGGAGGGAATTACCATAATACCTGCAAAAGATGGTCATTGCGCGATCCCTTCTGCTTTACAACATGACATCCGCTTTCTCCAAACAAAATTATATTTAAAAAAGTCAGGGATCTACATCGGCAAAATTGCGGGCAAGGATCTGGTTCCCGATCAGGAGTTAGCTCAAAGCCTGATACTCAGTGACGCTATCACGAAGGTCGAGCTTACATTAGAGCAATCTCTTAAATATCTCAGGAGAGATGTGCTCAATCTGGAAGATAGTCCCAAAGGATGGGCCCTTATGTGTTTTGAAGGATTCGGCCTTGGATGGGCTAAAATTTTACCCAACCGGGTTAATAACTATTATCCTAAAGAAATGAGAATACTTAAGGAGTTATGAACGTGTATTGAGTGATGAGTTATGTGTGATGAGTTGTTCTGTGTGATAGGTTAAGGGGGGGACGGTTACAAGCGGGACAAGCCAGGATGATTAATAGTCGAATCTAATATTTCATAGCCTCCTGGACTTACTTCCTAAATAATGATCCACAACCATCATTAAACTCATACTCTTGACCTATAACTCAATACACAAGCATAGTTCATAACTCACTCATAATTCATAACCCATCATTCATAACTAATAATCCCCCTTCTTCGCTAAAACTCTCCTGTTGAGAGCATCACAAGGGTACAACCTTCCACCGTTTCGATACCACGCTGACGTGCCATGGATTCGAGTTCGGGGTTTTCCGTTCCGGGGTTGAAAATAATTCTTTTGGGCCTTGTATTTAATATATAATCATAGAGAGGCTCTTGGTTACGGGTGCCCACATACATGGCAATGGTGTCTATATCTTCATGCACAGCCTCTGGTTTTTCAATTGGCACCCCTGCCACTTCCCCCCTTTTTATTCCTACGTTCACTATTTCATGCCCGTATCGTACCAGCTTATTTGCCGCAAGATAGGCATAACGGCTGGGGTCGGGAGTTGCTCCGATTACTAGTGTCTTCTTCATAGTCGTTCCGTTTTTGATAATTGCTTATTTAATAGGGCGATCTGGCCAAGATGATAAGTATGATGCTGGCCTAGTCCTGTTAATGTTTGTCTGAATGTGATCAGCGGATCTTTATCCTCCTCGTATGGCACAAAAGCATCCCACTGAGCGTCACTGAACTCTGCAATCGTGCTTATTAGTTCTGAATGAGCGTTCTGAAACAGCCCGACAAGCTCCGGCCAGGAATAAGAGGACGGATCCGGCCAATCGCCCCGTTCAGGATCTGAAGCTATCTTCCCCCTGAGCCGGGCGGTCACTTCTTCAGTCCAGGCTGTCATGTGGAGCAGAATCTCTTTAATGGAGTGAGCGTGTCCTATACGTTCCGAAACTACCGTTACATCAACCTGATCCAGAATTTCTTTTACCGAATTTCCATACCAGGGATAACCGTTCACAACGGTTTCAATCTCTGTATGAATGATGTCAGCTAGTGTTTTCATAACAACATTTTCATTGCAGCATCCGCACAATTCATGCCATCAATAGCTGCTGAAACGATTCCTCCTGCATAACCGGCACCTTCTCCGCAAGGGAACAAGCCTTGAGCCTGGGGATGCTGAAGGGATTCACGATCGCGGGGAATCCGCACCGGTGAAGACGTCCTTGATTCTACGCCTACCAAAATTGCTTCATTGGTAAAGTAGCCTTTCATCTTTTTACCAAATACGGGAAGAGCCTGCTTCAGCCGGCTGTAAACCACCTCAGGTAACACCTCACGCAGTTCAGCGCTCTTTGTACCAGGCAGATAGGAATTTACCGGAAGATCAGCTGAAAGTTTTCCGTTTGCAAAATCCACCATTCGCTGTGCGGGGGCCACAAGAGCGCCTCCACCTGCTACCCATGCTTTACGTTCCACCTCAGCCTGAAAATCAAGAAGGCTGAAAGGGTCCCCGGGGTTAGTCACATCATCGAGGGAAATTTGAACGACCGTTCCGGAATTAGCGTAAGGATTATTACGTTTGGATGGAGACCAGCCGTTTACGACTATTTCATTAAGATCTGTCGCACAGGGCGCAATGATTCCTCCCGGACACATGCAAAATGAAAAC
>JBQGEO010000102.1:0-2142 GCA_052039655.1 Pararcticibacter sp. | reverse complement strand
CAGCCAGGCATGATACCGTTCTGAATAAGCCGTTCTTCCCTGCCGGCCGGTGCGTCGGCCTTGGCAAGCCGCACCATTAATCCGGCTTCATTCGCTCCAACAGGCCTCTTTGCCGCCAAACCCGCAATGTCTGTAATTTCTACCCTCATGACAAAATCACTGCTAATCACTTTGTACAGAAATGGCCCGGCAGGTTCTGCCCCATCCCAGTTGGAACCCGAAGATGCCAGGGTTAAGCTTCCGGTTACAGAAGCAATTTTTGATGCGCTGCTTCCTTTTAGTTTCCCGGTAAAACCATCCCAGAAAGAACCGCTCACCCCACCGGCCAGAAAATCACGACTACCGTCAAATGAATCTTCATATATCGAAAAGGAAGCAGCATTCATTTTGACTTCAACAGGATCTGACAGAGCCGAAATATTCCCGTACTGATCCTTGACTTTAACGGAGAACAAATATTTATTGCCGGGTCTTAAGTTATAGCTAATGAACGAAGGATCTTCCTGCCATCCGCTCCCCATGCTCTTTATTCCGTCTTTTACGATAAAATAATATTGAGGCTTTCCGCCTTTCACCAATGAAGTATCAGCCGCCATACTTACCATATCGTCGCTCACTGCATACGGACGCTGAATAAAAACAGGTTTCTGCCCGGCTAATCCCCCTTCAAAACTTCTTTGCCATTCAGTAAAAGAGGATTCAATACCCGACCGGGGAATTGCTCTGCCGAAAACAGCCAGGTTTGAAATGTTCAGTCGCCGCACCTTAACTTTTTCCCCGGATATTTCTCCCGCCATCCCAGCACGCTTTCCATCTATGTAAACAAGTGGGTCCGTCCCCTGTTCTTCCACCATCATTACCTGGTGCCACTCCCTTTTCCTGATAGTTCCATTATAAGCAGATTTCCTTTTATTACCCATCCAATCATCAAGCATTGTGGCAACAGCACTTAGCGGAACATCCGACTCAGAGTATACAGAGGCAGATATAGTAAATGCATGAAGCGATTTGAGTTTATCCTCCAGGAAACTGGAAGGCCGGAAACCAGCGGACACGCCTGTACCTAAACTGATTCTGCCGCCTTTATCCTCAATGACAGCATCTCTGGATGTAAAAAAGCCTTCGGCATTCCCCTCGTTAATGATGCTGTCTGTTCTCCCGTAAAACGAACGGGAGGGATCCAGAAATACCACCTCAGATGACATTTTCCCATTAACCGAAAGCTCCTTGATCTCGTCTTCAGACAGTCCTTTGTCGTACATCTTTAATTCAGCAAGCGCTCCTTTATAGAAATAATCCAGCCATTCGCTTGACCCCAGGTAGAAACGCGTCCCCCTTTTTAGAAACAGCATTTTATTCTCCTCCGAATCCAGCTTGCCGTCGACAAAAACGCGTTCCGCCGTTCCATCAAACACCACTGCTATATGATGCCATTTTCCGGCTTCAGGAATACTCTTATATGGCTGATCAGGCCATCCTCCATGTATCACTCCTCCTTCGTTCCTATCGCTGCCGTACCCCATCACTGCGCGGCTCAGTTCGCGTCTCCCGTCAGCCCAGGAAAAAACAGGCTCCTGCTTTTCGACCACAGGATTAAAGACCCACATTGAAACAGTGAAACTGCTGTTCCCACTACAGGTAGAAGGTACACCAAAATCCGATTCCAGGTATTCCCTTCCGCTAAAAACCACGGCAGTTTTCCCCTTGATAAGGCTTACATACGGAGCTTTCGCTCCTGAAGCAAGGAACTTACCACCTGATGTTCCGGAATTCCTCCATTCCGTTACAGTGGCACCTGCCTGCAGAAGGGATGCATCCAGGTCTATCAGCAGGCCTGCGGGTTGATCCGGTACATTTTCCGCCTGAACATCCGATAGCTGTCCCGCTTCCCGGTTTTTATCGTTATAAACTTTTACATTCCAGATAGCCTTGTTGAGACCAGGATATTGAGTGCCGGTTATTTTTACCCGCAGGAAACGCGCTTTTACGTCCGCATAATCCTCCATAGGGCTACCCCACTGCCTGTTCGCTCTCTTGTCGGCGAATATTCTCCAGTCCTTACCATCTGTTGAATATTCTATGAGATACTGATAATACCAGGTAGCATATTCAAACTGGATCTGGACTCTTTTCACCGGCACC